>NZ_JHUV01000010.1 GCF_000619805.1 Sulfurihydrogenibium subterraneum DSM 15120
ATAGTTTTATTATGAAAAATAAAACAGTATTTTACTGAAAATGCTTTTATTGTCAAATTTTTAATATAAAATAAAACATTGTTTGATTAAAATTTTTCTAATAGCTTTATATTTAGTAGTATAGAAATTGATAAATGAGCAATTTTTAATATAACATTGTTTTATTGCACACTTTTTATGCAGTAATTTTTGAATATGTTTAAGTCTAAAACTCTGTTTTATTTGTATAAGTATATGAAAAATAATATTTTCTTTGAAAAGTTTGAAAATTATCTCATTTTTGCTTAAAATGTAAATAATGGAAGAGATTATAACATTTGAAGTAAATGAAGAATACATAGGATTAAGGTTAGACCAGTTTTTAGCGAAAGTCTATCCAGAGTATTCTCGGTCTTACTATCAAGACTTGATAGAAAAAGGCTTTATTTTAAAGGAAGATAAACCAGTTAAAAAACCTTCTTTAAAGGTTAAAGCTGGGGAAATTTATAATGTCGTTATACCACCACCACAACCTTTAGAAATAAACCCAGAGAATATACCGTTAGACGTATACTATGAAGATGAAGATCTTGCGGTTGTTTATAAACCTCCAGGAATGGTAGTTCACCCTTCAGTAGGGCACACAAGTGGAACCCTTGTAAATGCACTTTTGTATCATTTTAAGAATGTATCTATGTATCAGGGAAAAGAAAGGGCAGGAATAGTCCACAGACTTGACAAAGATACAGCAGGTTTAATAGTGGTTGCAAAGTCAGAGTTTGCCCACAAAGAGCTCCAAAAAATGTTTCAAAACAGAGAAATAGATAAAAAATATAAAGCAATCGTGGTAGGCATTGTAAAGAAAGACCACGGTATAATAGATTTACCTATCGGAAGGTCAATATACGACAGACAAAAGATGGGAATAGTAGCAACAAATCTAAGAGATGCCCTTACGGAGTACTGGGTTGAAAAAAGATGGGAGGAACATAACCTTACAATGGTTGACATAAAACTTCATACAGGAAGAACACATCAAATAAGAGTTCATTTTTCAGCTATAGGACATCCACTTTTAAACGATGAAGTTTACGGATTTAAAAAAAGTAAATTAGGTTCAAAGTTAGCGGTAGAGCTGTCAGATATTCTTAACTATCACGCACTTGTCGCCTACAGTCTGGCATTTAAACATCCACGAACTAATAAAGATTTACACATAAAGTTAGAGAAACTCCCACACCCAATTCCATACATCATTGAGAAGTTAGATGGTTAAAAAAATCCTTTTATCAATACTTTTCACAGTATTTTTTTCTTATGCAGATTATGACCAGATTTTAGACCTGTATAAATCAGACTTTGAAAAGATTGACTTAGATAAAGCATACTCAGTTATTAATGATAGCAAAAATTTTGCTCTAAGTAGTTATGTAGCTCTTAAAGTAGCTTCCTTTTTGTATTACAGTGGAAACTTAGAAAAGGCAGAAAAGTTTATAGACCAAGCAGATAAAAAAGCCTTTCTAAAAGAAGACTATCCGTTTTACCTTTACATCTACTCAAAAGTAAAAAAAGATAAGCAAGCTTTAATAAACCTTGCAACTGAATTTACTTACACATATTACGGCTATAAGGCATACTTAGAATTATACCCTCAGCTGTCAGAAGAAGATAAGGAAAAAGCTGTAGAAAGCTGTATAAAAAATAGACATTACGAAAAAGTTAAATATTTAATTTATACATTAGAAGACCAAAACGCTATTAACTACTACCTTTTAAGATTAACGAAAGATGTATCCTACTTTTTAAGTATAAGCCAAGATAGTCCATATTATGAAAAGGCTTTAAAATTGGTTTCAAGCTTTAACAAAGAGTATGAAAACAGTTATATTAACTACCTTATTGAAAAAAATCAGCTGGATAAACTCAAAGAGTTTTTAACTCAAAGGGCAAAGGGAGAGTTTTACAGACAAAATTATGACTTATTTTTAATGTATGTAGAACTTTTAAAAAGCTACTTTCAAACTCTATCCCCAGACTTGACTTGGCTGATGTTTTTATACAATTACACTCAAGGAGAAAAAGACCTTGCAAGTTATTACTTAGACCAGTATAAAAAATACTCAAAAGACCCTTATAAGATACTTTACTGGGAATCTTTGTTAAATGAAAATCAGCTAACTGTCCCTAAAACTCAGTTAAAAGTAGAAGATATTACACCCTATCTTGCACTTATTTACTATAAAAACAAAATCAAACCAGATATTCTTAAAAACAGAAGATGCTCTTTAGACACAGACAGTATAGCTTTAGTAATAGAACAGTTAAGAGAAAATGAGTATAAACTTGCCTACATAGAAGGAAACGATTACATTAAAACAAACCCTTGTGAGAGGCTTTACAGCATAATGCCAGAGATTACTGTAAAGTGTTTTGGTCAAAATTCACTGTGTAGTTATGTAAAACCATTTTTAAAAGTAGAAGATAAAAAGTTGGAAAATATAGCTTACGCTGTTATAAAACAGGAGAGCTTTTTTGACCCTTACGCTATCTCTTGGTCTAACGCTGTAGGACTTACTCAATTTATCCCTAAAACAGCCAAGTGGACAGCTGAAAATCTAAAGGTTGATAACTTTGACATTACCGACCTTTTTAATCCTGATTTAAGTATAAAGTTTTCCCTGTGGTATTTAAACAGGCTTATCAGTATGTTTGATGGAGAACTTATTTACGTATTTGCATCTTACAATTCTGGAGAAAATGCTGTAAAAAAATTTATAGAAAATAAAAAGCCAAGAGATTTAGCAGAGTTTATAGAGATGTACCCTTATGATGAAACAAGGGATTATGTTAAAAAAGTACTAAGAAACTATGTTATATACGAAGCTCTGGAGGAGTAAAATATGTTTACAGGGTTGATTGAAGAAGTAGGAAAGATAAAAAGTATTAAAAAAAACTCTGATGGAATAAGGTTGGTTGTGAGCTGTAGAAAAGTGTTAGATGGAACTGTTTTAGGAGATAGTATAGCGGTAAATGGTGTTTGTTTAACAGTTGTAGAGATGGATAAAGAAAGCGTAAGTTTTGACGTGTCTCAAGAGACTATAAAAAGAAGTAATCTTTCCTTTTTAAAAACTGGAGATTATGTAAACCTTGAAAGGTCTTTGACCCCACAATCTAGACTAGGAGGACACATAGTTCAAGGACATGTTGATACCACAGGAAGTATAGTATCTATAACCCCACTTGGAAGCCACACAAACTTTAAAATATCTTTTCCACCTGAGTATGAAAATCTTGTAATAGAAAAAGGGTCTATCGCAATAGACGGAATAAGCCTAACTATAAATTATCTAAACAAAAATGTTATAGACTTAAACATAATTCCCCATACCCTTGAAAACACAAACCTTAAATATAGAAAAGTGGGAGATGTTGTAAATATAGAGTTTGACATTCTTGGAAAGTATGTTGCCAAGATGATTGGAAGGTGGTATGATAAAGAAGAAAAGTTAAAAAATCTACTTGAAAACTGGTAAAAAAATGAAAAATAAAAAAATTCCACACTATGGAAAAGTAAAACCTATCAATTACAGATACATCTACGAAGAACAATTTTATGATGTTTTGGGAAAACTCAAACTCCCTTTAATGATAGTTATATTTACAACTATGGTTGGTGTCCTCATATTTATGATAGCAAATAATAAATCCGATGGACAAAGTGTTGTAAATTTCTTTTTCCATACGGTGATATCTATTTCAACTATAGGATATACAGAAGGATACAGTGAAAATGTTATAATGAACAGACTCCTCTCTGCAGTCTTTATTATAATTGCTTTTCCTTTAGGATACATGTATGGACTTGTTAAAACAATACAAGTTCTGACTACAAGCAACCTTGATAAAATATACAGATACTGGAGGATGTATAAAGATATGGAAAAGATAAACGACCACTTTATAATTACTCCCTTTAATGAGATAACAAAAGAGATAATGAAAGACTTTAAAAAGAGAAAAATACCATTTATACTGATTGAACCTGATAGAAGTAAAGAACAAGAGATACAGGCGTTTAATCCAAATTATTACGTTTTTGATGAACCACACAAAAGGGCTGTTTTACTCGGATGTTTTATAGAAAGGGCAAAGGGTTTGATAACAGCTTTTGAAGAGAATACTCAGGATTTGGCGGTAATAGTAACAGCAAGGCTAATAAGACCTGATAAAGATAATTTCTACATCTTTGCTACTGCAACTACAGAAGGGTCTGCAGAAAAGATGAAGCTCCTTGGAGCTAATGAGGTTATCGTTCCACAGCAAACAATAGGCAAAAGAATAGTATCGCTAGTATTACATCCACCTTCTCCTATAGTTTCCAACTTTTTAAACAAAATAGCTTTTGGCGAGAGAACAGATATAGATATTGCAGAAGTTTACGTAGATGAAAACTCTTGGATAGTGGGAAAAGCTTTAAAGGACATACATTTAAGGAAAAATACTAATACTACTATTGTCGCTATAGTTAAACCTGACGGAAAAATGGATATCGCTCCAAGTGGTGATACAATTATAAAAGCAGGAGAAACTCTATTACTACTTGGCAAACCTGTTAACGTTGAAAAAGCGAAAATTTACATAAATAAACCACAGGAGGTTGAGTCTTGATAAACTGGGGAAAAGTTTGGTCAGACTTTTTTATATTCTTGGCTTTGACTTCAAATATTGGGTTTATCTTTAGTCATGACCCTTATCAGCTAATTATTGCTATCGGTGTAAATCTTATAGCAACTGTTTTAAAGTTTGGAGCTAAAAAAATTCTATCTGCAGAGCTTTTAGCAACAGCGTTAGTTGCAGACCTTCATTTAATTCCTGCAGCTATACTTTACTTTTCTGAAACTCACGTAGACTTAGCAATAGGACTTGCTGTAGGAGCTGCTGTTGCAAACGCCATATCTATAATCTTACTTTTTATTGAAATGGTCATGGAGTATAGAAAACAAGAAGATAACTATTAAACTAAAACAAAGTCTTCTCCCAAGAAGACTTTTCTTACTTCTTCGTTTTCTACTATTTCTTTAGGAGTTCCTTCAGCTATCACTTTGCCGTGGGCTATTATATAAGCTCTATCTGTTATTTTAAGTGTTTCTCTTACGTTGTGGTCTGTGATTATAACGCCTATCTCCTTTTCTACTAAAGACTTTATAAGAGAGTTTATCTCTTTTACTGATACAGGGTCTACTCCTGCAAACGGTTCATCTAATAGTAAAAAAGAAGGGTTTATTATAAGACTTCTGGCTATTTCTAACCTTCTTCTTTCTCCTCCTGATAAGGTTGATGCTTTCTGGTCTTTTAAGTGTAAAATGTGAAACTCTTCTAAAAGGTCTTTTGCTTTTCTCTCTCTTTCAACTGGAGAGATGTCTTGAAACTCTAAAAACATCATCAGGTTTTCCCAAACTGTTAAATCTCTAAATATAGATGATTCCTGAGGTAAGAAGCTGATACCTTTTTTAGCTCTTTCGTATACAGGCTGATTGGTAATATCTTCACCGTTTAGTATTACATTTCCCCTGTCTGGTTTTAAAAATCCTAAAAGACATTTGAAGGTTGTGGTTTTTCCAGCTCCGTTTGGTCCAAGAAGTCCTACTATCTCTCCTTCTTCTGCGTATAAAGATACTCCTGCAACAACGGTTCTACCTTTAAAACTTTTTTCAATGTTTTGAAGCTGAAGTTTTGCTTTTTCCATCAAAATTATTTTATCAGATTTTTAATAACAAACTCTGTTAACTTTTCTACAGGGTCTTGGAAGAAAACTTTTTGTTGTATTTCTAAAGTGTAAAGACCTTTTATTAATCTTTCAAGGTCTTCATCTTTTAACATTTTCAGTATGTTTAAGATGTTTGCTTTCTGTATAGGAGCTGTTATTCCAACTTTTTTAAATGCTTCTTCTTGGTCTATACCTTTTTCAATTAAAGATTTAAAGTAAAGGGTCTTTTCAAGCTGATATAAAATTAGACTTTGAATCTCAAAAGGATGAGAGCCGTTTTCAATCAGGTTTAATAGTATTTTTAAAGCAGTTTTATCTTTTTTGAAAAACTGAGATAGAAAGATAAATACATTATCTTCAAACTTTGGCGTGATTACTGCGTCTATATCCTCTTTTGTTATAGTATCTTTATCAGCTGTGTATAAAAGTAGTTTTTCAATCTCGTTTTTAGCCAGTGTAAGGTCGTTGTTAAGCAGAGATACAAGGTATTTTAAGTCTTCTTCTGATATTTTTTTACCTTCTCTGCTTAGTTTGTTTTTTATAGATGTGTAAAATCCTGATGGTGTAAGCTTACTTGATACTAAGATATCTGATAAAGATACTATCGTTTTGTAAGGTTCAGAGGAAGGTATTTTATCAAAAGAGCAAGCCATTATAAATCTTGTAGGCAGGCTTACTTTTTTTAGTGTTTCTAAAAATAGCTTTATTTCATCTTTTTTTAAATTGTTGACAAACTCATCAAAATTTCTGACTATTATTGTTCTTTCTGTTTGAAATAATGACTTTGTCCCAAGCTCGTTTAGAAGTGTTTTAAAGTCGAGACTGTCTCCCCAAAAAACTGTTGAAGGAGTTGAAGATTTTACTTTTTCTAAAAACAGTCCTTTTGTTAACTCTTCGTTGCCGTATATGAGTATTAACGGCTTTAAGTTTGATAAGTTAAACTCTTTTAAAAGTTGTTGTATTTTTATCTCGTTCATAGCTCTGACAGTATTGAAAGTACCCTTATTTTAATTAATTTTCCAAGTTCTTCAAATGCGTATCTTTTTTCAAAGTCAGACCTTAAACCTGTTCCTACGTAATGGGTTTTTTCTCTAAAAGTTTTATCTGTCAAAATGTTGCCTTTTAAGTCTTCTAACTTTATATTTAAATTTACTTCAACTGCATAAACGTTGGCTCTTTGAGAAGGTGAATAACCTATACTGTAAAAGTTTATACTGTTTAACGCTACATAAAGATTATAATTTGTCTTTTCTCCACATTCAAGTTTGTTTCCTGACTGTAGAACTCCGTCGCTTATGTTTCTGTAAAGAATGTCTTTTAAAGTAGGCTCTGGAGAGTTTATAACTAAATCTTTAAAGCATACTACTTTTTTTTCTTCTGGTTTATATACGTGGTAATCTTTAACTGTGCAACCAGTTAAAATAAAGGCTAATAAAATAGTTAAGACTTTTCCCATAGTGCTTTTACCTTTTCTTCTAACATGCTTTTTACAAATGGGGTAACCATACTGCTTACATCACCCCCGTGTATTGCTACATCTTTTACTATGGTAGAGCTTATATGGATAAGTTCCTGCTGTGGCATCATAAAAAATGTCTCTACTTTATCTAACTTGTAATTTGTCATAGCTATCTGAAGTTCATACTCAAAATCTGTAAACAGTCTAACACCTCTTATTATAATCTTTGTATCATACTTTTTCATAAAATCAACAAGTAAACCTGAAAAACCTTCTACTATAACTCTTCCTTTATACTTACTTACAGCGTCTTGAAACATTTTTATTCTTTCTTCAAGGGAAAAAAATGGTTTTTTCTTTGGGTTTTCTGCTATTGCCACAACAACCGTTTCAAATATGTTAAGTGCTCTCTCTACTATGTCAAGATGACCAAAATGCACAGGATCAAAGGTTCCAGGATACACACATACCTTCGTTGTCATTCCTTTCTCCAGAAAGATATTACCGTGTCTCCGTACTTTCTACTTTCTAAAAAGTCATCTGGTAGTATATTACTTAAATCGTTGTTTGACCTATGTTCTACTATCAAAATGCCGCCTTCCTTCAAAGTATCAAAAGACAACTTTATAAGTTTATCATAAAATTTATAATCGTAAGGAGGGTCTGCAAAGATTACGTCAAAGGGTTGGGCTGTTTTCAGAAACTTTAAGGCATCAGAGACTATAAAGTTAGTATTTGCATAATTTTTTGCTTTTTTCTTTATATCTTCAATCCTTTTTTTCTCTATATCAACAAATACTACAGACTTTGCCCCTTTTTCCAGAGCTTTTATTCCTACCTGTCCTGTTCCAGCAAAAAGGTCTAAAAAATCTTTACCTTTAACAGAGTAAAGGATATTAAAAATTGCCTGTAATACTAAGTTAGAAGTAGGTCTTAAATCTCTCATAGAAGATATAATAACATAAAAAGAGGGGCATACAAACCCCTTTAAATGGAGGTGTGGTTCAAAAGAGAAAACACAACTACCAAGTGGCAGCGTAAAATAAAATAAGGTTATAACCTATATGGAAAGTTTCACAAAGGATATAAATAAACAGTAAAAATCTAAAGAAAATCCTTAAATCTCCTTCATATTCTATTGATAATCTAAAAAGAATGTAACCAATAAAAACCTGTAAAATACCTGAGAAAATAAGGGGCAAAAAGCCCCAATACTTTTCTGTCATTTTAGTTCTGTTATCCACTTGGCAATTTTTTCAGCTTCGTCTTTTGGAACGTTGGTCATGGGAGTCATTGGAGGGTATCCTGGCCAGTTGGAAGGTTGTGGTTGGTATATGAGCTGAACTATTTTGTCAGGTGTGTATCCTCTCTTTGCAACTTCTTTAAATGCTGGACCTACAATCTTTTGGTCTACGGAGTGGCAGGCAGTACAGCCATTTTTGGCTATTAACTTTTCACCTTCAGACAAATGTGAAGCTTCTGCAACGGATATTCCAGTAGGCTTACTTTTTGCTTCTTTGTAATCTTTTTCTACTTGGGCTAAATATTCTTGAGTGTTTTTCTGCATTTGAGCTATAGCTAGTTCTAAAAGAGATATTCTCATACCGTGCCTTGTAAGTCCCATAAATACAAGAGTGATTGCTAAAAATCCAGCTGCGGCATAAACAGCTTTTGTAGGTATGTTATCGTTAAGAAAGTGTTTTAGCATTATAGCAAGAGCTACAAGTATTGATATTACTGCTATGATTATAAATAATTCAAAACCTTTTGAATAGAAGCTTTCAATTCCGTAGTTAGGAAATTGGAAGAATGCAAGTGTTCCTACAAACAAGTTAATTACAGTTGGAACTACAAACCATGCCTTTCCTTGTCTAATAAGTATGTTTGCTGCTTCTAAATCTTGACCTTTATTCCTTTTATAAATACCATAAAGTAGCATAAACATACCGTTTACTGCAAAAGCTCCAAGGTAAAAATGTGCTAATCTGAAAATAACATCTGGTCTTGTAACAACATCCCAAAAGTGAGTATTAGGAGTCCATGTAGAAGGGGTAAGGTACAGCTGAACGGTAGACATAAACACAGGTGGAAGTGATAAAAAGAGTATAGCAGCAATAGCTCCTATTGTTATATGAAGAGCTTTGTGGTTTTCAAGTTTATGCCAGCTAAACTTATACAAGTAGGATATTAAGAATGCCACTACGTTTCCCCAGATTATGTGAAGCCATTGTGGAGAGTTCATAACAGATGCAGAGTAGAAAAAGGCTGTGTACATAACAGATACAATTAGAAGTGGTGCCACACCCCAAAGAGCTCCCATATTCTCACTTATTGTGACAGGTGTAGTTAGTAAATAGGCCACTCTGTCGTAATTTTTATCTCCTCTTAAATGCCCAATCCAGTTATTTATTACAGAAAGTACTGAAGATCCTAAAAGTACGTTAATAAATACAATGTGTACTAAAAACGATACTACCAAAAGAATATGGAATACAGGAACTAATATTACATCCATACCACCTGTAGGTAGTGGTAATGGAATGTCGTGGGGTAGATAGTTAAATACTGGATTATTTGGATTATTCATTGTTAAGCCCTCCTGTATTGTTTTTTGCTGTTATAGTTTCTTTTTGATTAACTAAAGTTGAAAGGTAAGCTGCTAAAGCTTTTCTTTCTTCGTCCGTTCCTACAAACGGTGGCATAAAAGGTGTAGCTGGTGAGTTTAAAGTTCCTATTCTGTAATAGATAGCAGTTTCACCAAGACCTTTAACTTTTTTAGTTATTGCGTTTACACCGTTAACAGAATGACAAACTCTACACTCAAGTTTAAATAAATACTCTCCTACTTTTACTTTGTTTTCTTCAGTTATAGTCCTGTACTGAGGAGGAACAAAAGATGCATACTTTAACACTCCAACTTGGTTTAAATGTGCAACATCAAAGTTTCTTATTCCATGAGCGTACATATAACCATATATTATGTAAGGTTTTCTAACAAACTCTCTTATCCTTTCAAACTCTGCAACTAAAAAAACGTAAGATACCATCATTAAAGAAGCTAAAGCAAATGGGACTGCTTTTGGCTTTATATAAAATGCAAATACTGCAACTAATATTAAAACAAAGGCACCAAGCAATGCTATTATGAGCATCTCTTTATGTCCTATGTACTTTGTTGTAAGACCTGCTACAAACATTAGAGATTTAGCTTCTGGAGGAATTTGAGCATAGTACCAAAGACCAAATACTGCTGTTATTGGTATTGTTGCCAGTACAATTCTACCAAACCATCTTTCCGCTTTCTCTCTCAAATCTAAATCATTCCTTGTAAACCACCAAGTCCAATACATCGATATTGCAGCAGCAAATCCTATTGCAAAGAAAGTCCTAAACATCAAAGATGGTATCCAGCTTGGATTAAACAGTGATGCTAAATAATCTGGTTGTGCAGGGAAATCTGATTTTAACCAGTTTCCAGGAGTAAGCATAAATCCAAGTATTGCTGTAATTATTACCATTGTTAGCCATGATGCTACCGCGTAAACTACTCCAAACTTTAAGTTTGCGTGCCTTTTTTCCCATCCGTAGCTTTTCCAAGTTAAGAACCATAAAAGTAGAAAAATTAACTCAACGTTAAACACAATCCACTCTGTAAACCACTTCCAGAAGAAAACTCTAAGAAGCGATCCTATAGCCGGAGGGTCTATTATGTTTGCATGAATCCATATACCAATACCTGTCAAAGCACCTATAGCTGTAGCTGCTACAAAAAGTACAAACAAAATTTTGTAAGTAAGGTCGTAGAGCTTTTGATCGTTGGTTTTAATAGCGTACCATTGGGTTAAAGCTAGTACTATACTACCTCCTACCGCTGCACCGTGGGAAATTAAAACGTGCAAAATAGCATCAATAGCAAAGATGAGCCTATGCCCTAAAACGGGCATCTCAAAAATCGGGTAATCAAACATGGCGCACCTCCTATAATTTAAAGTTAAATTTTATGGTAATTTAACTATAAAATAAAATATGATTTTTGTCAAGTTTTTTGATAAAGGAAATTCTCCAATTTGTGTTATCATATGAGTTATGAAAAAGTTTGTTGTCTGTATAACTGGAGCAAGTGGTTTTGTATACGGTAAAAGGTTAGTTGAGGAGCTCTCTAAAAATCACTTTGTCCATCTTGTTGTATCAAACGCAGCTTACGTTGTAATGGAAAAAGAAGAAGGTATAAACAAAACAGGTTTTTTAAAAAGTTTAAACAAAAATGTAGAGGTTATATCAAACCAAAATATAGGAGCTTCCATATCAAGCGGTTCATACTTGACAAAAACAGAAGGTGTGATAGTAGCTCCCTGTTCTATGGATACACTATCAGCTGTAGCAAATGGAATAAGTTCTAACCTTATCCAGAGAGTCTGTGATGTTGCGCTAAAAGAAAGGAAAAAACTTCTACTTCTTGTAAGAGAGATGCCTTTTTCCCTTGTCCATGTTGAAAATATGAGAAAAGTGATGCTTGCAGGTGGTATAGTAGCGTCTGCATCTCCTGCCTTTTACCACAAACCAAAAACAGTAGATGATATGATAAACTTTGTTATAGGAAAAGTTTTAGACATTTTCGAAGTAGAACACAATCTCTATAAAAGGTGGGAAGGTTAGAGGTGAAGTTTTCTGAATGCTGTGAACTTTTTCTGTCTTACATAGCGGATAAATCTCCAAACACAATAAAAAATTACAGTGTAGATTTAAAACAATTTATAAAAATAGTTGGAGATAAAGAAGTAGAACTTGTTTCAAAGTCTGACGTTGCAAAATTTCGTATGGTTTTACAATCTCAAAGGAAAAAATCTTCTACAATAGCAAGAAAACTTGCTACTTTAAACTCATTTTACCAGTACCTTATAGATTTAGAGTTAGTAAAAGTATCACCTATCACAAAATCCCACAGACCTAAAATATCTCAAAGAATACCTTCTTCTCTTTCAAACGAAGAAATAAAAACACTTTTAAAAAATATAGACAACCTTCAAGACAAAGCTATTGTAGTACTTCTTCTAACAACAGGACTTAGGTCTTCAGAGCTCCTAAACATAAAAAAATCAAATATTTTAATAGAAAGACAAGGACAGACATTCTCTGTTGACAAAGCAGTAGAAGAAGGATTAAAAGAAGATGACATAGCCTACATAAGAGTTGTAGGCAAAGGAGACAAAGAAAGAGAAGTCCCAATTACAGGCAGACCTTTACAGATACTTTTAGAATACCTAAAAGAAGTAACCCCTTACATTGACAGTAAAACACCAATATTTCCTATTTCTTATCACACACTTTGGAGAAAGATAAAAGACATTGGTAAAAAAATTGCCATTTCTTTACACCCTCACAAGTTAAGACACACAGCTGCGACAGTAGCCTTGGCATCGGGAGCAGAGCTAAGAGTAATTCAAGAACTTTTAGGACACGCTTCTCCTATTACAACGGCAAGGTACGCAAAAGTAGGTCAAAAACAACTTTTAAAAGCAACAAAAGCACTATCAGAAAATATTGATTTATGAGGTAAAAAAATGGATGTTTTAAACATTATTTTAAAAGTTGAAGAAAAAAATCCGTTAGACATCTCAAACCTAAAACAGTGCGACCCATACTCTTCATTTGGTGTTTTTTGTAATGCAGACTCTTTTATTGAAGGTATCGTTATTATAGTAGGAGTAGCCTTGATGTTTGGAGCAAGTATGTGGTTTGTAAAGAAAAATCAAGAAAGTGTCCAGAGAGAAAAAGAAGATAAACAAAACGATGCATAATAAAAGTGTAGAAGAAGTTTTAAAAGAACTAAAGTCTTCAATAAATGGGTTATCTACTGAAGAAGCAGAAAAGAGATTAAAGATTTACGGTAAAAACAGAATAGAGTTAGAAGAAGAAAGTTTATTAAAAATTTTTATTAGGCAGTTTACAAATCCTTTAATTCTCATACTAATAGTGGCATCGTTTATAGCCCTTTATATGGGAGATTTGAAAGATTTTTACTTTATTGTTGGTATCGTTTTTATCAATGGGATGATAGGTTTTTATCAAGAGTATAAAGCAAAATCAAAGATAAAAGACCTTTTACAACTGTCAGTTCCAAAAGTAGAAGTTTTAAGAGATGGAAAGACTGTTGAACTATCTTCTGAAGACATAACTGTAGGTGATATTGTTATTCTTAGAGAAGGTGATGTTATTCCTGCAGATGTTAGATTTATAGAAACAAATAACATTTTAGTAGATGAATCTCTACTGACAGGAGAATCTATACCTGTAGAAAAACATGCGGAGAAAATCTTACCTTTAGATACACCAATATACGAAAGAGAAAATATAGGATTTGGTGGAACATACGTCGTCAAAGGTATTGGTAAAGCTGTTGTTTTTGCTGTTGGACTAAACACAGAGATGGGCAGAATATACAGTAAGTTAAAGGTTAAAGAAAGAGAAACACCTTTAACAAGGGCTATAGGGAATTTTTCTAAGAAGTTAATAATCACACTTATAATTATTCTATCCTTTATTCTTGTTATAGGACTACTTCAAGGAAAAGATTTAAAAAATCTTATTATGCTTGTAATAGCACAACTTGTTTCTTCAGTCCCTGAAGGTCTTCCTATAGTAATTACGATAGCTTTAGTAATCGGTGCAATAACACTGTATAAAAAGAAAGTTCTTATAAGACAGCTTCCAGCTGTTGAATCTTTAGGTAGTGCAACCTTTATCTGTACAGACAAAACAGGAACTATAACAGAAAATAAGTTAAAGGTTGAAGAAATATACTCTCTTGATAAGGATATAGTGCCGTTAATCTTTACTCTGTGTAATGATTCAGAGATAGAAAGAGGAGACCCAATAGAAATAGCTATGTTAAGATGGCTTGAGGATAATGGTTATGATTACATAGATATAAGAGAAAAACACCCAAGGATATGGCTTTATCCCTTTGATACAAAACTCAAGCTTATGGCCTCTATCCATAAAGTAGAGAATAAAAACATCCTTTTTATAAAAGGTGCTTTTGAGTCTTTAGAAAAGTTAGCAATAAATAAAGAAGATGTAGAAAAGTTAAAATCAAAATACGACCAAATGGCAGAAAGTGGATTAAGAGTTTTAGCTTTTGGTTATCAAATTTTAGATCATTCTATAGATGATATTAATAAAGCAAGAATTAATTTGATAGGTTTAATAGGATTTTTAGACCCACCAAAACAAACTGCAGTAGATGCTGTAAAAGCAGCTAAACAGGCAGGAATAAAAGTTATTATGATAACAGGGGACAGTTTAAAGACAGCCATATCTGTTGCTAAAATGGTGGGCATACACGAAGAAGGAAAATTAACATTAGAAGGTAAAGATTTAGAAAAGTACACAGATGAAGAATTAAAGAATTTGCTTTACAACATTTCAGTAGTTGCAAGATCTACACCTGAGGATAAGTACAGAATCGTTAGAATACTACAATCATCTGGTGAACAGGTTGTAATGATGGGAGATGGGGTTAACGATATGCCTGCAGTAAAAGCTGCTGATTTAGGAGTAGCTATGAATGAAGGTTCACAAGCAACAAAATCCGTGGCAAAAATGATTCTTTTAGAAAGAGATTTATCGGTTACAGTAGATGCTATAAAAATTGGTAGAAGAATATCTCATAACCTTAGAAAAACAATCCATTATCTGCTTTCGACAAATATAGGTGAAATACTTATACTATTTTTTGCGTTTATTTTAGCACTTCCACAACCTCTGTATGCGACCCAGATTCTTTGGATAAACTTGGTAACAGATGGAATTCAAGATAAACCATTAGTTTTAACAAAAGAAGAGGTTTGGATATTTAAACTAAATCCTAAAACTTTTTCTATATGGTTTATTGATAAAATTCAAATCTTTAGAGTTTTGTATTTTTCTACGCTAATGGGGTTAATAATAATAGGAATATTTTATTATCTTCTAAAAACTACCTTTTTAGATGTGGCTATAACATTAACATTTCTAAATTCAATATTTTTTCAATGGGCAAACGGTTTACAGTCTGTAAGAGAATTACCTTTTTTCTACAATGTTTTAGAAAATTTTAAGGCGAACCCTTACATATTTATAGTAACAACTTTCATAGGGCTACCTATTCAGGTTGCCATAATATACTTCTTCCCAGATTTTCTTCATTGTGTCCCAATATCTTTTAAAGATTGGATGTATCCATTTTTGGTATTTGTTATAGCGTTCTTTCTTATAGAAATTAGGAAGTGGTTTGAGTTTTTACTCTTTAAAAAAGTGTATAATATTTAAAAAACTTTTAAGGAGGTTAATTTTGGTTAAAGTTGCGTGGAGTACTACCCATCAAGAGTTTATAATATCAGACCATTACTACTTTTCAAAACTTCAAAGATATGCAAAAGAAAATGATATATTGGTAGATGAAGTTGATGAGTTTGAAAAGTTTGCTAACTACGACGTTATTATCTTTAACTATCCAGAAATTCCTTTTAAAAAAGAAGAAGTTGACTTTATAGAAGACCTTGTTAAAAAAGGAAAAAAAGTAGGTATATTTGCATACTACAAAAACGAAGATAGAATAGCAGACACTTGCAACACAATGGCAGAAAGGTTTGGAATAAAGTTTAACGGGGACATCATTACTGACGATGTTAATAACTACGATAACGACAATCTACTTATAACTACTACAAAAACAAGCCAAAAGATGAAAGAAAAAGGTATAAATAAAGTTGTACTTGCTTGTACAGATAGCCTCTCAATTATAGGCAACAATGTTATGCCTATTATTTACGCAGAAGACACTGCAAAATCTCTACTTGGTAAAGATAAAATACTATTTGCAAGATACCAAGACTCTTCTGGAGGATGTTTTATAGCAGGAGGAACTTGTGTATTTTGGGATAACTACTCAATAGACCTATACAACAACAAAGAGTTATCAATACAGCTTCTATCTCATAAGAAATGATAAAAGAAGGCGATACAGTCCATCTAAAAGGTAAAAAAGACTCATTTTTTGTTATAGTAGAAAAAGATAAAGAATTTTCTACCCATAAAGGAACTATAAAATTTAACGATATTATAGGAAAAAATTTCGGAGATACAGTCCTAACCCACAAAGGTGAGGAGTTTCTCATTTTAAGACCCACCCTTTATGAACTTATAATGTACGGCATAAAAAGGTACACTCAAATTATATATCCAAAAGACTCTGCTTATATCACCTTAAAACTTGGGCTTACATCTGGAATGAAGGTTTTAGAATCTGGAATAGGAAGCGGAGCTCTTACAATGGTGATGGCTAACGCACTAAATCCAGATGGAAAAATATACGTTTATGAAAAAGAAGAAAAATTTTTAAAAAATGCACTAAATAACCTAAAACTTGCAAAGTTAGACCATATTGTTATTCCTCATCTTCAAGACCTATCTCAGCCGATACAAGAGAAAGATTTTGATGCTGCATTTATAGACGTTAAAGAGCCTTGGCTGTATATTGAAAATGTTAAATCTGTATTAAAAGAAGGAGCTGTAATAGGTTTTTTAGTCCCAACTACCAACCAAGTTGTTGAAATTTTAAAAGAGTTAAAAAGGTTAGACTTTTTAGATTTAGAGGTAGAAGAGATTTTACTTAGAAGTTATAAACCAGTTCCAGACAGACTTCGTCCAGATGACAGAATGGTAGCCCATACAGGATATCTTATCTTTGCAAAAAATGGATAAACCTATGGAAAAAAGTAAATTAATAGAAAAAGCAAAAAGGATAGTTATTAAGATAGGTTCTCAAATACTTGAGAAAGATAATGATATAGATACAGACTTTATAAAAGACCTTGCAAACCAGATAAAAAACTATCCAGATAAAGAGTTTATTATCGTTTCTTCAGGAGCTGTCTTAGCTGGTGTAAAAAAGTTAAAACTGCCATCTAAACCCAAAACAATTACAGAAAAACAAGCAGTAGCAAGTGTTGGACAAGCATACCTTATGCAAATTTACGACAAAATTTTTTCAGAAAAAGATTTAATAATAGGTCAGATGCTACTTACTATAGAAGGACTACAAGAGAGAAAGAGATATTTATACGCAAAAGAAACGTTAAATAAACTACTTGAATATAAAGTTATTCCTATAATCAACGAAAACGACGCAATAGCTGTAGAAGAAATAGTTTTTGGAGATAATGACTACCTTTCTTCCCACGTTTCTGTTTTGGCAGATGCAGATTTACTTATAATAATTTCAACTGCAGGGGGACTTTACACAGACGACCCATCAAGTCCTAACGCACAGCTTATAAAAGAAGTCTTTGACGTAGACTATGCACTAAACTATGCAAAATCATCAAAATCAACATTTGGAACGGGCGGAATGAGAAGTAAGTTAGAAGCTGCAAAGATAGCAACATCACACTCTATTCCAGTGATGATTGTACCGAAAAAAAGCGGTATTATAGACATGGTTTTAAATGGTCAGGAAGTAGGGACTTTTATATATCCTTCCAAGAAAAAGAAAATGTCAGGAAAAAAAAGCTGGCTTGCCCTTCTATCCCATCCTAAAGGTAGAATAGTTGTAGATAAAGGAGCTGAAAAAGCACTTAAAGAAGGAAAAAGTTTACTTCCCAGCGGTGTTAAAGAAGTAGAAGGAATTTTTAATCCAAAAGACACTGTAGCTATCGTAAACGAAGAAAATATAGTTATAGGAAAAGGAATAATTAACTTAAGTTATAAAGATTTAAAAAAGATAAAAGGTTTAAAAACAAAAGAAGCTTCCCAAATACTTGGAAAGGACGTTGAAGAAGTTATACACAGAGATAATTTAGTTATTTATTGATAGTGGAGGAAGTTATGTTAAAGAAATTTTTAATAGGTTTAGTAGGAGTATTTATTGCCTTTTATATCATATCCTCTATAAGAGAAGCATCTAAACCAAAGGTTGCTCTTATTAGAGTTAACGATACTATTATGGATCATATGGAAACAGTTTCTAACATATCCCAAGCAGAAAAAGAAGATTCTATAAAAGCTGTAGTTATTGCAGTTGACAGTCCGGGTGGAGCTGTAGGGGCTTCTCAAGAAATCTACAGAGCTATAGAAAAATTAAGAGAGAAAAAACCAGTAGTCGTTTCTATGGGAAATGTTGCAGCTTCTGGAGGATACTACATATCTGCACCAGCTAACGTAATATATGCAAACCCAGGGACGATAACCGGAAGTATAGGCGTTATCATCCAACAAGTAGATTTAAGCGAGATTCTAAACAAGATAGGTGTAAAGGTAAATACAGTTAAAAGTGGAGAAAACAAAGACATACTATACCCTACAAAACCACTTACACCAGAACAAAGACAGATTTTAGAAAAAACTGTTATGGATGTGTATGACCAATTTTTAGACGCAATAGTAAAGTATAGACCAATAAAGAAAGAAGTTTTAAAAACTTACGCAGATGGCAGAGTATTTAGTGGAAGAGAAGCTCAAAAAATTGGCTTGGTTGATAAACTTGGAAACATTCAAGATGCTGTAAGAGAGGCAAGAAAATTAGGAAAACTTCCAGAAGATGCTCCAGTTGTTGAAATAAAACCACCAAAACCACTTTTAGAAGAACTTCTAAAATCAAAATTTGGAATTTTCATAGAAAAACCTAAAACGGGAATATACTATTTAATGAGTTTCTGACAGATATCATAACTAAATAAAATTAGATAGGATAACTTATTAGAAAATTTATTTAGGAGGTTGTTGTGATGCAAACACAAACAGTGAACTTTATCGTTACAGAAACGGCTGCTAAAGAAATCAAAAGAATAGCAGACGAGAACCAAATAGAAAACCCTATTTTAAGGGTTAGAGTTGTTCCTGGTGGATGTTCTGGTTTCCAATACGCTATGGGATTTGACGATGAAATCTCTGAAAACGACAAAGTCGTTGAAGCAGAACACGGAGTAAAAATAGCTATAGATGAATTTAGCGCACCTTACATAAATGGTGCTGTTTTAGACTACGTAATGGACTTTATGGGCGGTGGATTTACTATTAAGAATCCTAACGCTGCAGGTTCTTGTGGTTGTGGAAACTCTTTCTCTTGTGGTTAATATAGAAAATGGGGCTTCAAAGCCCCTGTAAAATTTAAATTCTATATTTTTTGATTATTTTTCTTCAACTTTAAACTTATCAAAATCAAAAACTCCAGCGGTGATTATAACACCACTGAAGTTTTCAATCAAAGATAATAATTAAAACTTAACAGCCTTATTAAATCTTTCGTTTACAACATCCCAGTTTAAGTTTTTGAAAAACGCATCTATGTAGGGTGGTCTTTTGTTTTTCTGGTCTACGTAGTATGCATGCTCGTAAACATCAAGCACTACAAGTGGAACAGAGTAAACAAATCCATATTGATTGTGGGCATCAAAACCGTTTACAACCAAAATTTTGTTGTACAGGTCATAGGATAAAGTAGCCCAACCTCTGCAGGCTATTCCTGTTGCTTTTATCTCATTGATACAGTTGTCAACAGAACCAAAATACTCTTCTATCATTTTCTTAAGCTCGGGAGAAGGCTCGCCTTTTCCACCTGCTATAAGGTTTTCAAAATAAAGCTCGTGAAGAACGACTCCCATATAGTTAAAACTTTCCTCTACCTTTAAAGCTCTGTACTCTGAATAGTTTTGATTTGCTTTAGACCTGTCTGCAAAATTTGAAGCAAGCTTTTCCTGTATCTCATTATACTTAGCAACATACCCTTTGTAATGAGCTTCAAAATGAACTTCAATCTGATCGTCTGATATTCCTACCAGACCTTTTGGTTTTAAATGATCCTTTGGCTGAAGTTTTACTGCTTTCATCTTTTTACCTCCTGATTTAGATTTAATTGATTTTTTTTCTTCTCTTTCTAAAATCTCCATAGCAAACAAGTTATCTGTTAAAATTAAAGAAGCTGACAAGCCTGATAATTTAAGGAAATTTCTTCTATCCATACTCTACCTCCGATTTTTAGTAAGTTTAAGTTGCTAAAATGCCTTTATCTATGATAACGGTCATTATATGCAAGTGATTAACGTCATTATTCAAAGTATAAAGTGTAAGATAAAATATATTATGATAAAAAATCAAATTAAACAGGAGGTATAAAAATGCCAAAAGTTAATAGTTACGTAGACATTTCACAAATCGACAAAGAAGCGAAGAGAGACTTCATTGACAGACACTCACCATTTGTTTATGTAGAAGGAGAAGCTGTAAAAGGTCAAAAGTTAAAAGTTAAAGTAAGAGTTGGAAATGAGTATGTACACCCAGACGACTTTGATCACTACATAGCTTACGTTCAGCTTTGGGATGGAGATACCTTACTTGGACAAGCAACTTTTACACCAGGTTCTCTTGGAAACAAACCAAACCAAGCAGAAGTAGACTTTTACATTGTTCCAACTAAAGACAAATTAAGATTAAATGCTATGAGCTACTGTACAAAACACGGTTTATGGCAAAGCGAAACTGTTGAAGTAGAAGTTTTAGAAGGACAACCAGCTACTGCATAACATCTAATCCCCCTTAAAGGGGGATTTATTTTTTTTCTTTAAATTCATTGAAAATCTTTTTAAAAATCTTTATAATATCTCAAAAATTCATCTTAGAGGTGTAATCTATGAAAATAGATGTAGTTTCAAAGAAGTTAGAGTCTGTAAAAACAGATGCATTAGTATTTCCTTTATTTGAAGAAGAAAAAAAGTTTTCTGGCAATCTTGAAAAAATTGATAACATTTTAGAGGGAGCTGTATCACATTTATTTAAATCTCAAAAGTTTAAAGCTGGAGAAAATAACTTTTTAGTAGTCCCTACTTTGGGAAAGATAAAAGCGGACTATGTTGTTTTGGCAGGACTTGGTTCTAAAAAGAAATTTGAGTTAGATGCTTTAAGAAAACTTTCTGCTAATACTGTTAGAAAGTTAAAATCAATAAAAGCATCTGACTGTGTTATTGATTTAGATTTAAACTTAGAAGATGTAGATTTGAAAGAAGCTGTTCAGTCTATTACAGAAGGTGCTATTTTAGGAAATTACAGTTTTGATAAATATTTTACAAAGAAAGAAGACTTCAAAGTAAACTCAATTCAAATAAACGTTTCTAAAAAAGCTGATAAAGATGTATTAAAAAAATATGTAGAAATAGGAAAAGTTTTAGCAGAAGCCCAAAACTTTACAAGAGACCTTGTAAATGAACCAGCCAACGTTATAAATACAGTTCAATTTGCAGAAATCGCGGAAAACTTAGCAAAGCAGTATGGTTTTGAAATAAAAATTTACGATGAAGAAGAAATAGAAAAGATGGGAATGGGAGCTTACCTTGCAGTTGCAAAAGGTAGTGAAAATCCACCAAGATTTATACATCTAACTTACAAACCTAAAAAATCAGAAGGTGAAATTGCGATAGTTGGAAAAGGATTGATGTTTGATAGTGGTGGTCTTAACATAAAAACTGGAGACTTTATGAGATGGATGAAAACAGATAAATCTGGAGCTTGTGCAGTCCTTGGAATATTTAAGGCTATTGGTGAGTTAAAACCAAATATAACAGTCCACGGTATAGTTGCGGCTGCTGAGAATATGCCAAGTGGAAAATCTTACAGACCAGATGATATATTAAGGGCAAAAAACGGAGTAACGATAGAAGTTGGAAACACTGATGCAGAGGGAAGATTAACTCTTGCAGACGCTTTATCTTATGCATCAGAGTTAAAACCAGATGCAATTATTGATATGGCTACTTTAACTGGTGCGTGTGTAGTAGCTCTTGGAGAGTTTACAGCTGGAGTTATGGGCAACAATCAAAAATTTATAAACGAAGTTTTAAAGATTTCAGAAAAAACTGGAGAATGGATGTGGCAGCTTCCTTTTAACGATAAACTTAGAGAGCAGATAAAAGCACCTCATGCAGATGTATACAACGTAGGAACCACAAGATATGGAGGAGCAATAACAGCTGGACTATTTTTAGAAAAGTTTGTAGACCCTAAAATACCTTGGGTACACATAGATATAGCAGGACCTTCCCACCATACTTCAGGTTGGTATTATCATCCAAAAGGAGCTACAGGAATTCCAGTAAGAACAATAACAACACTGTTGTTGAAAAGGGCAAAATACATATAATAAAAGCTGTTGCTGAAGACGTTAATATGGGTATAACTTTGGAAGAGAGACTTGAGCAAGAAATGAAAAAATACGAAATAAAGACTTTTGCTGATATAGTTAAAGCATTAATAGACCATCCTGACTGGCTTGAAGAAAAGAATAATTTCTATAAAGGAAGGCAGATGCCTTCCTGATTTATATTACTTAGCATCTGGTACATCGTGAACAACAACGTTTTTGCCAGCCCATAATGCCTGTATATTGCACGCCACTTGAACACCACTTCCAGCTGCACAAGCGTACATAGTACTAACACCTGCTATCAACCCTGCTGCGTAGAGACCTTCTCTAATTTTGTTATCTTCATCAACTTTTAGCTGGATTTTACCCGGTCTTGGAGACCTTTTGTTTTCTATAACTTCTACACCTTCACACTCTATGTTAAACTCGTGGAATCCTGTTGCAAACACAACTATATCAGCTAAATACTCTTTACCATCTTCTGTAATTACTTTAAAGTTTTTGTACTCACCTTCTACTTTAACTACTCTTCCATTAACAATGTCAACATTTCCGTAGCTTTGAGCTTGTTTTTTTAAGTTTTCCAGACTTTCTTTTCCAAGTATTCCTTGTGGAAGTCCGGGTACGTTATAAAGCTGAGCTTTTAGCAAGTCAGATGAATCATTATCAATCACTAAGTATTTTCTGTTTTCTCCCCATTCAAAGTGTCCCTTTGCAGATGCAAGGGTTAAAGCACAGGAAAGTCCTGCAGGTCCTCCGCCAACTATTACTACGTCATATTTTCCCATTTTTCACCTCCTATCAGGTTTGTTTTTAAAACTTAGATACAGATTGTAAGCTGAAACGTAAACTATTACAGCTCCAGCTATTACTGGAAACAAAGAAATTAAGATTCTTCCAAATGCTAAAGTAGGGTCAGAAAAATCTACTTTAAAGATATAGGGCAAGTTATTGAAAATAGCATACAAACCTATAATTATGCCCAGAAAGTAAAGAGCTTTAACTATCATTTTCTACTACTTCAAATTTTGGTAGTTTTATAACTTTCATTATACTGTCAGCTTCAAAGTTAAATTTATTTTCTCCAGCAGATGTTCTTTTTCCTATTGGTATTATAGATGGGTCTATTTTAATTTTTAGTAATTTTCCGTGTTTTGTTTGAATTAAAACCTCTTCACCTATATCTATTGGAATCATAGAGACTACATAGTCATCTTTATTATCAAGTTTTATAGCCATTAAACCTTTTTGTCCTCTTTTCTTTATAGGGAACTCAGACTTTTCAACTAATTTCATATAACCTTTTGAAGTTGCAACTAAAATGTAGTTATGCCCATCTATCAAAAATGATCCTGCAACTTCATCAGAAGGGTCTAAATCTATTCCTTCTACACCTTTTGCTTTATCTCCCGTTACTCTAACTTCATTTCTTTCAAAAAGTAATAAGTCAGCATTTTTTGTGTATATTCCTATATAAGAAGGATTTTGGTCTGCTATAGCAACTGCTAACTCATCTCCTTCATTTAAAGGCATTACAGTATGGTTATGGGATTTGTAGAAAATATCTTCATCAAACATTCTTTTTATAATACCTTTTTTAGTTATTAAGAATACTCTGTTTTCTTCTCCTTCTCCTTGATAAATTGTTCCTACAATCTCTGAATCAACTTTTAACTTACCTTCTCCTTTTGGAAGGTCTATAACAAGGCTCCAATCTGCTTTTCCTTCTTTTGTAAAGAATGCAACAGGTTTAGAACTTTCTACTTCTTGGATAGAAATTATCTTTTCCCCTTCTACAGAATTTAAGGAAATGCTATTTACTATCTTTTGTAAGATTTCATTTTTATCGATATTTTCATCTACTTTCTGATTGTAGACTTTTCCTGAGGACATTACAGCAAACATAAAGTACTCTTTAAAGGTTAGCTCTTTTTCCACGGATATGGTAGTTTTTCTTTCATCAGAGTATTTGGAAAGCATTTCATCCATCTCTTTAATAAAGACTTTTATCTTTTCTTCTTCGCTTGAAAGGATTTTTTTATAGTTTTCTATTTGACTTTCAAGATCTTTTTTCTCTTCTTTTAACTTACTAGTTTCTAAAGCTGTAAACCTTGCAAGTCTCATATCAAGAATTGCGTTTGCTTGAGTTTCTGTAAGGTTATATCTTGTTGTTAAAAGTTCCCTTGCCTGTGATGTATCTTTTGAAGACCTCACTATATCTATTACTTTATCAGCATTTTCTAAGGCTACAATTAAACCTTCTACTATGTGGAGTCTGTTTTCTGCTTTTTCAAGGTCAAACAGCGTTCTTCTTGTTATAACTTCAAGTCTGTGTTTTATAAACTCTTGGAGTATCTCTTTTAGGCTTAAAACTTTTGGTTGTTTATCTACTAAGACTGTAAGGTTAACAGGGAAGTTTTTTTCAAGAGGAGTACTTTTGTATAGTTTTTTTAATACTTTTTCTGGGTTTGCATCTCTTTTAAGTTCTATAACTATTCTTATACCCGTTCTATCTGATTCATCTCTTAAATCTGATATACCTTTTTCTTTTCCTGTTCTAACAAGTTCTGCTATCTTTTTTATAAGTTCTACTTTGTTAACTTGATAAGGTATCTCGTAAATGACTATTCTTTGTCTGTTTCCGGGCAGTTTTTCAATCCTTGCTTTACCTTTTATTGTTATGGAACCTCTTGCTGTTTTGTATATATCTATTATTTCTTCGTGAGAGTTTGTTATTATTCCACCAGTTGGAAAATCTGGACCTTTTATGAACTGACAGAGCTCCTCAACTGTTGCGTCTGGAAATTGAGCAAGGTATTTTAGAGCTTCTGCAACTTCTGTAAAGTTGTGAGGAGGAATACTTGTAGCAAGTCCAACTGCAATTCCAGATGTTCCGTTGCATATAAGGTTTGGAAACTTTGAAGGTAAAACAGTCGGTTCTTCTAACGATGAGTCGAAGTTTGGTATCATATCAACGGTATTTTTATCTATGTCCTCAAGCATTTCAACGGCAAGTTTTGTAAGTCTTGCTTCTGTATAACGCATTGCAGCTTGAGGGTCTCCATCTATTGAACCGAAGTTTCCTTGACCATCTATAAGTGGGTATCTCATAGTAAAGTCTTGAGCCATTCTAACAAGTGCATCGTAAACGGAAGTATCTCCGTGAGGATGGAATTTACCTAAAGTCTCACCTACTACTCTCGCAGATTTTTTATAAGGTTTGTTTGGTAGTAGTCCAAGTTCGTACATTGCATACAAAATTCTTCTTTGGACGGGTTTAAGACCGTCTCTAACGTCTGGAATAGCCCTTCCAGCTATAACAGACATTGCATAGTCTATGTATGCACTTTTTATTTCTTCCTCTATAGGAATTTTTTTAATGTCTTCCATAAATACCCCTTATTAAAGTTTAATAATTAACTATTATAACATTTTCAATAGGTATCAGATGATTTCAAATTGAAATAGGCTTATTTAATTTTTAAATAGTTTAATTTTTTTAAATTATCAGAGAGTTAGTGTTTATTAACTCTTTAAGTTTATAAAAAATTAATAATATTAAGATTCTTTAATAATTGGCATTAAAATTGCATATCTCCTTTTTTAAAGGAATAAGTTTTATAACTACGTTTTAATTTAGGTTAGTGTTTGACAACTTGAAAATATTAGGTCATATTAATATTCAAATCTTTTAATAGGAGGTTTTAGAATGAAGAAAGTTTTCACACTCGCAGCAGCAGGACTCTTAACAGTAGCAGCAACTTCAAAAGCTGCAGATTTACTCATCTCTGTAGACCAAGCAAAAGACTTGGTTGGAAAAGCAGTATTTGTGTGTGGTGATGACCCAAAAACTTTCCAAGCAGGACATATTCCAGGAGCTCAAAATGCTTACGCTCACGACATTCACTTCCTCTCTGACATTAAAAAGTGTGGCGGACTTCCTATGTGTGAATCTACTGCACAAAAGTTCATATCTGAGCTTGGAATTAGCAACAACTCTCACGTAATAGCTTATGACGATGGTAAAGGACCTAACGCATCTGGTGTATGGTTCTTCCTTTACTTATACGGAGTTGACAACGTTCAAATGTTAGACGGTGGTTTTGCTACTTGGAAAGCAAAAGGATTACCTGTAGAAACAGGACCTGCTAAAAAACCAGCTCCTGGTAAGTTTACTGTAAAAGTAAGAAAAGATATATTAGCTACAAAAGATGAAGTATTAAAGGTTTCAAAAGAACCTAACTATGTGATACTTGATGCAAGAAGATTTGAAGAATACACAGGTAAAACTCTATTGGAAGCATTGGAAGCTCCTGGAAAACACAAGCAAGTTGAAAGAGGTGGACACATTCCTGGGGCTAAATTCTTTGAATGGAAAAAACTTGCAGCTAACCCTAACGGTGAACCTGACAAACCTATATTTAAACCTGTAGATCAAATCAAAAAACAACTTGAAAGAGCTGGAATTACTCCTGATAAAACAGTTATCTCTTACTGTCACGTAGGACTTGGAAGAGGTTCTTTCGTATTTGCGGCTTTAAAACTAGCAGGATATCCTAAAGCAAAAGTTTATGTTGGTTCTTGGGACGAATGGGGTAATGATAAATCTTTACCTTTAGAACAGTAATCAATCAAGGCTGGCTTTTGCCAGCCTTCTTATTTAATTTCAGGAGGTTAGTATCATGGAACATACAAATCATCTTATAATGGGTCTCATAACAGGTGCTTTATTTGGTTTCGTCCTCTTTAAAGTTGGAGCTGTAAGGTATTCTCGCGTTGAAGGTATGCTTCTTTTAAGGGACTTAAAAATTATGAAGTTTGCATTTACTGGCATAGCTACAGCTTCAATAATCTATGGACTTGCTGATATTCTTGGATTTGCTGAGTCTACAAACCTTATTCCAAGGATAATGCCGTATATGGGTGTGGCACACCTTATAGGTGGTGTGATGTTTGGAATTGCTATGGCTTCTGCCGGTTTTTGTCCAGGAACTTGTGTTGCAAGGGTAGGAGCTGGTAAATTTATATCAGCTGCAGGGGTTGTTGGTTTAGTTTTAGGTGTTATTATTTACAACGCTATTCAACCTTCTCTAATAGAAGCAGGTATTTTAGGTAATAGACAAGATTTAACACTTTATGGTGTTTTAGGAGTTCCTTACGGTCCATTAGCTGTTGCATGGGGTATTTTATTCTTAATTTTTGCTTTAATCGCAGACTGGTTAGACCCAGCTAAAAAACTTTATCAAGAGAAAACAAGTTTTAATCTTATAAAAAATGAATGGCACTGGGCTATAGGTGGTGTGGCTGCGGGTTCAATAATTGCATGGGCTACAGCTCAAGGAGAGTATTTAGGTTTTTCAGGAGCATTACTTGCTTTAATAGGTTGGATTTCCCATTTAATAGGACATCCTATATCAAATGTTGTTCCTCAGGTTAATGAAGGGATAATATGGCATTCAGGATTAATATTAGGTGTTTTACCGGGAGCATTCTTAGCTGCCATAATATCAGGTAGATTTAAGTTTGACCCTGTTCCTCCTGCTTTTGCAAAGGTTACTCCAATTCCATACGTAAGGATGATTCTGGTTTTCTTTGCGGGATTGTTCTTAGCATTAGGAGCTTTAATAGGTGGTGGTTGTACAACAGGAGCGTTTTTAGCTGCATATCCTACACTTTCTATTGGTAGTATGGCAATGTCTGCTACTTACTTTGTAGTAGGGGTCTTAACTGCAAACCTAATCTACTTTGGTAGGTGGTCAAGATTTGTAGAAGCTAAAAAAGAATCTGAAGAAGTTTATGACTAACGAGGTGAGTAAGATGAGTATGACAGAAAGATTACTTTTTTGGATTGCTATAGTGGTTTTGCTTGTTTCAGTGTTTGGTGTTAAAAAGCATGTATCCGAGCTTGACGCTAAAGTGTCTCAAGTTCAAACTCAAACTGGAGGTCAACAATGAGTCCAAAAATTGAAAGAGGTATTTATGTAGCAATAATATTGGTTCTTGCGATTGTTTTAATATCCTTTGGTAAGAAAGAAGTTGAACTTAAAAAACAGATACCTATAACAGCAGAAGAATTATACAAAAAATTATCTAATCCTAAGATAAAAGTACAAATTATAGATGTTAGAGAGTTAACTTTAAGTGATGAAGTAGGTGGGTATGAGGACTCAAGGATACCCGGAGCTCTACCTTATCCTAACTGTGATGATTCAAAGATGAACCAAGGATATTTAGTAGAAGCTAAGAAAAGGATAAATCCTTACATGTATACAGTTATTATCTCAGCAGATGGAAATCCAGAGATTTTTAAAAAGTGTGCTGAAAAGTTTACAAACGCTCAAAACTTGGCTGGTGGAATGAAAGCATGGCAAGAAGCCGGATTACCTGATGAGTCTGGAGAGTACACTCCACCTAAAGCAGGTGGTGGTGGTGGATGTTTATAAAAAAATAATACCGGAGGTAAAGTAATGGCTTTATCAAGAAGGGACTTTTTAAAAAGTATGTCAGTAGCAAGTACAGCTTTAGGACTTGGTTCAACTGAGGCTTTTGCGAAATCAAAGGCTATGATTATAGAGGATCCAAGGGCTTCATATCCTAACTCATCTTTTGTAGAAAATATGTACAGAAAAGAGTTTGCATACACTTATGGAAAGAAAGAAGAACACGGAACAGCTTACCACTGTGTAAACTGTCAAGGTAACTGTGCGTGGGACGTATGGGTACAAAACGGTATAGTAACAAGGGAAAACCAAGCAGCTAATTATCCTCTTTTAAATCCTAAAATACCAGATGCAAATCCAAGAGGATGTAATAAAGGTGTTCAACACTCTCAAGTTATGTATGAAAAAGACAGAATCCTCTATCCTATGAAAAGAGTTGGAGAGAGAGGAGAAGGTAAGTGGAAGAGAATATCTTGGGATGAAGCTATCACAGAAGTTGCTACGAAAATATACGAAACTATGTTAACTGTTGGTCCTCAAGGAAACTACATACACGTTGGTGCAGGTATGCTTACAGAAGCAAGAGCAGCATCAGGTAAAAGACTTGGAACTCTGCTTGGAGCTGTAAGACCTTACATAGCTTCTTACGTTGGTGATATGTTCCCGGGAGTGTCTTTAGTATATGGTGAAGGTAATATTGGGTTCTCTTACGATTTTGTTTATACTGCAAACGTTCAAATTTGGTGGGGGCAAGACCCTAACAAAACAAGAATTCCAGATGCTCACTGGGTTTGGGAAGGTAAATACAACGGTGGAAAGGTTATAGTTATTACTCCAGATTACAACGCAACAGCAAAGGGAGCTGACCTATGGGTACCTGTAAGAGCAGGATATGATGGATTTTTAGCGATGTCAATAATAAACGAAATAATCCAGCAAAAACTTTATAAACCTAACTTTATAAAAGTATTTACAGATTTACCTTTCTTAGTAAGACTTGATAACAAAAAACTCTTAAGACTATCAGACATAGATAAAAATGACCCTATGTTTGATAAAGAGATATTCCACAATATGGAAGAAAAAGCTCATGGAAAAGAATTTGAAGAGCATGAAGTGTTCTTATCTTACAACCTTAAAAACGGTAAGTTTACGATAATGCCCGGTTCTGAAGGAAACCCAATTAAGACATTAAGATTAAAAGACCTTGGATGGGATATAGACCCTGCTTTAGAAGGTGTTTACGAGGTAAAACTAAAAGATGGTTCAAAAGTTAAAGTTACACCTGCTTTTGAATTATTAAAAGCAGAAGCTGCAAAATTCCCAGCTGAAAAAACATTTAAGCTAACAAACGTTCATCCAAAAATAGTTCAGCAACTTGCAAGAGATATAGCACTTCCAAAAGTTGCGTTTATATCTATGGGATTTACAATTGGTAAATACTTTAACGGTATGCTAGCTCAAAGAGCTATAGCGTCTATTACACCACTTTGTGGAAGACTTGGACCTTACGGTGGATTTAACTCTGAGAATGAGTGGTCAATATCTGGATTGGCAAAAATATCTGGATTTGCTGGTAAATATAAGGAAAGATTTGCCTCAGGATTCGTAAGTGAGTTTGTCCTTGGTAATATGATGCAAGACTTTGACAAACTCTACGAAGAAGATACGTTTAAACAAGCAATGGGAATGTCAAAAGATGAGTATAAGAAGAAAGTTGAAGAGATGCTTTCAAAATCCGAAGGTGATAAAGGAATAGGACACGGAAAGTCTTACTGGAACGATGTTCAGACATTCTTACTATTTGCAGACGCAAGATTTAGAAGAAATAAGGGTTCTTCTTATAAAAAAGCATTTTTAGAAAAAGCTAAATTTATAGCTTATGTAGATTTTAGAATGTCAGATTTTGCAAACTATGCAGATATCCTTTTACCAGCGAAATCTCACTACGAAGTTTGGGATTTAAGGACAAACCCAGGATACCATAGATTTGCAAACTTAGCACATCCACCTGCAAATCTAAAACCTGTTGGAGAGGCTAAATCTGAGTGGGAAATCTGCACTATGATTGTTGAAAAAATCCAAGAAATTGCGATGAAGAAATACAAAGAAACAGGAGATCAAAAATACATCAAAATACCAGACCCAAAACTTTCAAAAACTGGATACAGAGACCTTGATACATTAGTTGACGAGTATACGATAAATGGGCAACTTAGAGACGATAGAGATGCTGTAGAGCTTGCTCTTGAAAACACAGACCAGTTTAAACCTAACACAATAGAATCTATGTTCAAAAGAGGTGGTTATTTAGTGTTAAACGAAAAAGCTGGAAAATCCTCACCTCTATATCCAGATAAACCATATAACGTATTTGAAAACAACCTCTACCTTTATGAAAGATTTGAAACTCTATCTGGAAGAATAACTTACTACGTAGATGATGACTTATGGATACAGGAAGGTGCAAATGTCCCAACAGCAAAAGAACCTATTAGACCAAGAAAGTTTCCATTTGTACTTATGACACCACACGCAAGATGGTCAATCCACTCTACATATAAGACATCAACTATTCTCCTTAGACTTCAAAGAGGAAAACCTTACGTAATGATAAACCCTGAAATCGCAAAGAAAAAAGGCATTAAAGACGGTGATGAAATAAGAATTTACAACTCTATAGGTGAATTTTACGCAATGGCTAAGGTATACCCTTCTTGTCCGAAAGATGCAATAATTCTTGAACACGGTTGGGAACCATTCTTCTACAAAGGAAGAAAAGGACACAACGAAGTTGTAGCATCACCTTTAAACCTGTTAGAGCTTTCAGATGGTTGGGGACATCTTAAGTTTGGTGGAAACTGGGATGGTAACCAGCATGCTTACGAAACTTCCGTTGATATAGAAAAAGTTTAAGGAGGTATTTAGATGTCAAAAAGACAACTTGCAATGGTAATGGATTTAAATAAATGTATAGGTTGCCAAACTTGTACAGTTGCATGTAAAACACAATGGACTAACAGAAACGGAAGAGAATATATGTATTGGAATAACGTTGAAACACATCCTGGAGCTGGATATCCAAGAAACTGGATGGAAGCTGGTGGTGGTTTTGACCAAGACGGTAATTTAAGAGATGGTATTATTCCAGATATGGTATTAGACTATGGAGTACCGTGGGATTATAACCACGATGAACTTTTCAACGGTTCACTTTTACAAACTAAATCCAATTTAGAATGGGGACCAAACTGGGATGAAGATGTAGGAGGAGGAGAGTATCCAAACTCTTACTTCTTCTACATCCCAAGAATATGCAACCACTGTTCTAACCCTGGTTGTCTTGCTGCATGTCCAAGGGAAGCTATATTTAAAAGAGAACAAGACGGTATAGTTTTAGTTGACCTTGAAAGATGTCAAGGTTATAGATACTGTATAGCAGGATGCCCTTACAAGAAAATATACTTTAACCCTAAAATATCTAAATCTGAAAAATGTATATTCTGTTTCCCAAGGGTAGAAAAAGGTTTACCTCCAGCTTGTGCTCACCAGTGTGTAGGTAGAATAAGATTTGTAGGATTTTTAGATGACGAAGAAGGACAAGTTTATAAATTAGTTCATAAATACAAAGTTGCCTTACCACTTAGACCAGACTTTGGAACTCAACCAAACGTTTACTATGTTCCACCATTATTTGAACCACCAAAATTTGATGATAATATGGCTCCTATAGAAGATTCAAAAAGAATTCCTATGGAGTATTTAGAGCTCTTATTTGGAAAAGAAGTTCACCAAGCACTTGAAACTTTAAGAAAAGAAATGGAAAAAAGATCAAGAGGAGAAGAGTCTGAGCTAATGGATATTCTTATCGCATACTCCCACAGAGACATGTTCAGACTTGACAATAACTATTATCAACAAGAAGCTGCTAAAAAAGGTCTTAAAGGTTCAGAGTTTTTCAAAGTAATAGACCAAAGATACTTACAAGGGTCAAACACTCAAAGAGTAGAGATCAAAGACTACACATTCCATGAAAAGATTTTACCGCTTCCACAAAAAGAAAAACATGAAGGTCATTAAAAACTCAGGGCAGGAAAATCCTGCCCGTTATTTTAACTAATCAAAACAAGGAGGTAAATAATGAAAAAAGCTTTATCTTTACTCGCTTTATCAACTTTAATAATATCTTCTAACGCTGGTACAGATAAGTTTGAAGATGATGTTATAGAAGCTAAACAAATTGCAAATATAACAGAAGAAAGCCTCTTATCATCTCCTACAAAAAAAATAACTTTATACCAACAATATTCAGTCGCTTTAAATGATGCAAACGCTAAAAAAATAATAGAAGAACAAAAACCAATAGAAGCAGAAGTTTCCATAGGTTATAACCAAAAGGAAATAGGTATATTAATAAAGTGGAAAGATGAAACAAAGTCAGTCCAGCCTGCTATGGCTACAAATAAGTATGGAGATGGTGTATCTGTCCAGTTTCCGATAAAGTATGGTAAAGGAACAACCTTTGCTTACATAGGAATGGGAGATACAAAGCATCCTGTTATGACTTACTTAAAGAAAGCTGTAGAAGGAAGAGATTATCAAAAAGCATTTATAGCTGAAGGTTTTGGAAGTTTAACAGAAATTCAAGAAAAAGGTTATACCTTTACAATGAAGTACGACGATGCAAACAAACAATGGATAGCATATATTAAAAAACTTATAAAAACAGCTGATTTAAACCTTGCTTCTGGAATGGTTCCAGTATCTTTTGCAATATGGGACGGTGATTCTTTAAACAGAGATGGAAATAAAGTTATATCTAACTGGAAGTTTATAAAAATGGGTAATGCAAAAGTAGACCCTAACTACTTAAAATACATTTCTTGGGGATACGGTGAGATAGGTAATCCAGAAAGAGGAAAAGAGCTTATGATTCAAAACGGATGTAATGGTTGTCATAGATTTGCAGACCAAACTACAGCTCCCGAAGGTTTAGCTCCTAACCTTTCAAAAATAGGAGGATACTCCAACCCTGCATACTTAAGAGAATCTATAGTAAATCCAAACGATGTTGTAATTAGAAACCTTAACATAAACAGACACTATAACAAATCCGCTGAGAAAGATAAAAACGGAGCTTATCCAAATAATGATATGTACACTTGGTATATAAAAGATGAGAAGGGCAATCTAACTTCTAAGATGCCACCTTACGCTCACTTATCTGAACAGGATTTAAAAGATATTGTAGCGTACTTGAAAACTTTAAAATAACTTGGTTAGTGTTTGACAACTTAATATTAAAAACTTAGTATGGTTACTAAAATTGAATGTTAACTTAATAAGGAGGTTAGTATCGTGAAAAAGTTATTTTTAGCTATAGGACTAACTCTTAGTTTATCAGTGCTCTCCTTTGCTGAAGATGTAGGAGAAGATGTTGAACTATCAAGTGCTGTTATAACAGCAAAGTCCTGTGCAGAAAAAGCAAAAGAAACAGGAAGCTTTGAACTTTTGTCAAGCTGTCCGCCTGTTGAAGCAGAAAAAAGTGGTTATGTAATATATGACGTTACAGAAAACACTTTTTATGCAATAGAGCCTAAAAATGTATATTACTTTGAGCTTGATGAAGGATTTGGCGGAAGTATAGACGCAAAAGGAAAAATTGTCAAAAAAGAAGGTGATTTACCTGTATTAGAAGTTCAAGAATACAAAATATCTCCAAAACCAAAAGCAGGATTTTTCAAAGGGTGTTTATAAAAAATTTAAATAGGTGTATTGAAAAATTTAATTTGCCTATTAATTGGGAATATGTTAATAATTAAGTTTATAATACCTTGAGTGAGAAATTCATTTTTTCAATTTTATTTCTAATAAAAAGCCAAAAGTAGCTCGGGTTATAATATACCCAAACTACTTTTGGGAGGTCAAAAATGCAACTGGAAAAGTTTTATAACATACTTCTCAAAAATTTTCAATCATTTAAAGTTTCTTTTTATAAAAATACAGCTAAATCTAATGCTGGTAGAAAACCAAAAATTACCGATGAAGAAATAGCAGCAGCTTTCATCTTATCATACATGACTGGAATGCCTGTTTTGAAAATAGCAAGACAATTTATTGATGACTCTATAAAGTCTTATCACATATTTAGAAAGTCAAGAATTAAAAGAATATACGAACTGCTTAGAATATATCTACAAATGAGAATACTGTCTGTAATTATAGAAGTTTTGGTATCTAATAAAAAACCAAGACTTATAGTAGATGGTACAATACTTCCAGTAGCTAATTTAAACAGAGCAAGAACCCAGAGAATAAAGAGATTTAATGGAAAGATGTTTTGGGTAAGAAGAAAAAGAAATCTATACAGTCAACACTACAAAAAAAGAGTAAAATTTGAAGAGATATACTATGGAGTGCTTGTTATGGTAATTTGTGATACAAAGGGAAGAGTTTATGATATTTGGTTTCATCCAGCAAGTTATCATGAAGTTAAATCTTTTAGATTAAGAGCAAAAACCAGTATTTGGTTTAAAAGACTTATAAGCTTTTTTGAAGTAATAGGGGACAAAGGGTATAGAGGATGTGAGAATGTTATCGTATGTGAGACAAAAGAGGATAAAGCTCAGAGGCAGATTATTGAAAGCATATTTTCAAGGTTAAAACAATTTAACGCTCTTAGTAGATGGAGAAAAGGTATAACGCTTCTTTCCTATTTGTATGCTTATGCAATAGGTTATAGCTTTTTCAGGTACTGTGAGGTTTAATTATGGCATTAATTTCTCACTCAACGTATATGTTAATAATTAAGTTTATAATTATAGAACGGAGGGTTAAATAATGAAACTTGGATTCTTGGTGGATTTAAGTAGATGTATGGGGTGTATGGCTTGTGCTGTATCATGTAAAGCCGAAAATGATGTTCCTTTACATAGTTGGAGATTAAGAGTTAAATATATAGACCAAGGAGAATTTCCAGAGGTAAAAAGACATTTTGTTCCTCTTAGATGTAATCACTGTGAAAATGCTCCTTGTGAAAGAATTTGTCCTGTAAGTGCATTACATTACCTTCCTAACGGTATTGTAAACGTAGACCATAACAGATGTATTGGGTGTGCATCTTGTATGATGGCTTGTCCCTACAATGCAATTTACATAGACCCAATAACAAACTCTGCGGATAAGTGTACTTATTGTGCTCATAGAATAGAAGTTGGAATGATGCCAGCTTGTGTAGTTGCATGTCCAACTCATGCAAACATATTTGGCGATTTAGATGACCCTGAAAGTGAAATTTCTAAATATTTAAAAGAACATAAAGATATAATGGTTAGAAAACCAGAGTTAAACACAAAGCCAAAACACTTCTACGTAAGAGGTTCTACAGTTGATCTTGACCCACTATCTTCAGAAAGACCAGAAGGTTATACACTCTTTACAGAAGTTAAGTTTTTAGACCATATAGGAGGGCATTAATCATGTTGGGATCTGAAGTAACTTTTGACGTTGCATTACCAAAGGTTGTTTGGGGATGGCTTGTTTCAACAAATATGTGGGCTAAAAGTATCGCAACAGGAAGCTTTCTTCTTGGTTTGTACTTTATAAAGAAGTATCCAGAAAAAGATGCATTTTTTAGAAAATGGGTTCCAATACTTGGATTAATTTTTATAGGTATTACACTTTTAGTAACGGTTTTAGATCTTCACCATATGTTTAGATTTTGGAAGATATTTGTATTTGCACATTTTACCTCTGCAGTTACACTTGGAGCTTGGGTTGTTTCTGGTTTTGTTGTTGTACTCTTAATATCTTTCTGGTCGTGGATAACTGGTAATAAAAAACTTTTTGATAAAGTTATGATTCCTGGATTTTTATTGGCATTCTTTTCAACTATTTATACAGCAGGTATAATGGGTGAAGCAACAGCAAGAGAGTTGTGGGTTTTTCCTGCTGAAATGATTCAAATGCTTCTATCTGCTACCCTAGCAGGTTCTGCGGTTTACCTTTTAATAATGACTATTTATAAAGTTGAGATGGAAGAAGTAAAAAGAGAACTTGGCTATATACTTATAGGTTCTGCGTTTTTATCAGGAATGATGTACCTTGGAGAGATTTTATTTGCAAGAATGCACTCAGAATTTTCCCATAGAGCTGTGGAAATTTTAACATTTGGCAGCCTTGCACCTATGTTCTGGCTTGGAGTATTCTTAACTTTTATTATTCCAACAATCTTGGTAGGAATAGCAAATGAAAAGAAAAAGTATGAGTATGCTTTACTTGGCTCAATATCTGCTTTAATTGGTCTTTGGTTTGTAAAACATTCATGGCTTTTAGCTCCTCAAATGTTACCACTTAGTTAATAAGGAGGGTTGATATGATAAAGACAACAAGAAGAAACTTTTTAAAGGGAGCTGCAGCTTCTATTGGAGCGGTTGCATTAGCAAAAGGAGTTTTTGAAAAAGTAGAAGCCGATAATAAAGTTGCAAACAATCAAGAGTTAACATTTGAGCCTAAACATTTGGACTACTATCCACCGTTTGAAAAGTGGAACGACTGGAAAGAGCCTGCAGGAAACTACTGGAAAATACACGGTGGAGCTCTAAGGGATGGTGTAAAACTTATTAACTATATGATTGTTCCAACTGTTTGTAATAACTGTGAAGCTGCATGTGGTTTAACAGCTTGGATAGATAAAGATACTTTAACTGTTAAAAAGTTTATGGGTAATCCTTTCCACTCTGGGTCAAGAGGAAGAAACTGTGCAAAAGGCTACGCAACACTTGCTCAAATGTACGACCCTGACAGAATACCATTTCCTCTAAAGAGAGCTCCTGGAAGCAAAAGAGGAGAAAATAAATGGGTTAGAACTACTTGGGAAGAAGCTTTAGAAACAATCGGAAAAAGAATGAGAGAAGTTCTCCTTAAAGGAGATGAAATATCAAGAAAACAGATTATTTATCAAGTTGGAAGACCTAACGAAAATGGTTTTCACGTAAAAAGAGTTGTTTGGTCTTGGGGTGTAGATGGTAGAAATTCACACACTAATATATGCTCTTCAAATGGAAGATTTGGAAATATAGTCACTGTAGGAGATGACAGAACTTCTCCAGACTTTGCAAACAGCAGGTTAATACTCCTTGTATCTTCTCACGCTGCAGATGCTGGACACTACTACCAACAACACGCAGGATATATAGCAGATGCAAGGGCAAAAGGTGCAAAACTTGTAGTTATAGACCCAAGAATGTCAAATTCTGCTGGAATGGCAGACCTTTGGATTCCTGCATGGCCTGGAACAGAAGCTGCAATAAACCTTGCAATGATAAGCAGGCTTGTAAAAGAAGAAAAATTCAATAAAGATTTTGTAAAGAGATGGTTTAACTGGAAACAGTTTATAGAAGACAAAGAATACTTAAACTTCTTAAAAGAAAAAGGATTTTTAACAGAAGTACCTTCTGGAAATTCTTTTGAAGATTTTGTAGCAGTTTTAAAGGATATTTATAAAGACTATACGTTTGAATGGGCTGCTCAAGAAGCAAAAATTCCAGTATCTATGTTAGAAAAACTCTATGAGATGATACTTTGGGCTGGAGATAGAATAACTCAGTACCACTGGAGAGCTGTTGCTGCTGGAAACAGAGGTGGATGGATGGGTGCAGGTAGGACAGGAACAATACTTATGGCATTTATGGGTGCTATAGGAAATGTAGGAGGTGTAGGCTGGTACAAATGGCACACCATATCTATAGGAGATAGAGGTGGTAGCGCATGTATGGCTGATACGCCTGAATCAGTTAAAGCTTGGAATGAACTTGAGTGGCCTCCAGAGTGGCCTATGTCTGCTTATGAGCTTAGCTATCTCTTACCTCACTTATTGATGGATGATGAGTGGAGAAATAAATGGAAAGAAAAAGGTCTTAAAATACCTGATAAAGTAGAAGTTTGGTTTTCTAGAATATATAACCCAGTTTGGATTAACCCTGACGGTTTTAGATGGGTTGAAGCGTTAAAAGATGAGAACAAGTTTGGTTTAACCATTTACATGTCTCCTATATGGGCTGAAACTGCCTTTTATTGTGATTACATCTTACCTATGGGACTTGCAGGAGAAAGACATGATCAACACTCAGAACCTACTAAACCAGAAAAATGGACAGGATTTAGACAACCTGTTTTAAGAGTTGCATTACAAAAGATGGGCTGGAAACCAAACGACCCTGCAAAAGCTACATTAGAAGCTCACAAAAAAGTAGGTTTTGGTGAAATATGGGAAGAAGGCGAGTTTTTCGTTAACCTTGCATTTTCAATTGACCCAGATGGATCGTTAGGTATTAGAAAATACTGGGAATCAAAACAAAACCCAGGTAAACCTGTTACAATGGAAGAATATTACAACGCTGTATTTTCAACCCTACCAAAACTCAGTGAAGTGTGTAAACAACTTGGTATTACTCCTTACGAGTATATGAGAGACAGAGGAGCTTGGACAGAAGCGACAGATGTTTACAACGTACACGAAAAACCATTACCATACGACCCTGATAAAAAAGCTTATCAATACGATGGAAAGTGGATACCAGAGAGTGAGATAAAGATAGAAAACGATATAGCTTACCATGTAGAAGAAGGCGGTAAAAAACATAAAATAGGTATAGTTAAAGATGGAAAAATAATAAATGGATTTAAAACCCCTTCTGGACAGATAGAATTCTACTCTCTAACTTTAAAAGAGTGGAAATGGCCAGAGTATGCAATACCAATATATCCAAGAAACGCTGAAGAAAGAAAGCAGATGATTCACATCGTATCCCAAGTTCATCATGATTATATGAAAGAAGAAAACGCATTTGTATTAAACCCAATCTTCAGACTACCGTATCTAATCCATACAAGGTCAGTAAATGCAAAATGGCTTATGGAAATAGGACAAAACCACAATCCTGTATGGATATACGAAAAAGATGCTAAAAGATTAGGTATCAAAAGAGGAGACGCTATAAAAGTAAGAGTAGTAGATACACTTACAGGTATAGAGACAGGATACTTTGTTGCAATGGCTATGCCTACACAAGCAACAAGACCTGGCGTGGTAGCTTGCTCTCACCATAACGGTAGATGGAGGCTTGTAAACGAGGTAAAAATAGATGGATTTAAACACGAGCTTGGTGTAATGAGATTAGGTTCTGTATTGGTTGATATTCAGCAAAAAGGCAGCCAGATTTTCATGAGAACTAAAGAAGGAGTAAAACCGTTTAAATCATGGCAGTTCCCTGAATTTAACAAAGATACAGAGCAAATATGGTGGAAAGGAACAACTGGCGTCTTCCAAAACGCAGTATTCCCAGCAAACCCAGACCCATTATCAGGTATGCAATGCTGGCACAAGAAGGTTTTAATTGAGAAAGCAGGTCCTGAAGACAAGATAGGAGACGTGTTTGTAGATATAAACAAAACTTGGGAAGTTTACAAAGCTTGGAGAGACCAACTTACAAGACCTAACTACCAACCAGGTGGTTTGAGAAGACCTAAGTGGATGCCAAGACCTTGGTTCCCAATTGACGACGAGTACTGGAAATTCCCATCAGCATAAATCTATTAAGCGGGTTGAAAAAAACCCGCTTTCTTTTTATATTAAAAATATCTCTTTTACTTTAGGAGAAACAAATGGATGAAAAAATAGCAGAAAACCAAGCAAGGATAAACATGTACGCTTTTTTATCAAGACTTTTAGTTGAAGAAATAGATGAGGAGCTTCTAGATAAAATAAAATACACTCCAGAGTTGCTAGAACTTTTTCCAAACACAAAAGAGTGGGAAACCTTTAAAACAAAAACAACTAAACAGCTTATAGACGAAGACCTAAATGTAGACTATACTACTGTTTTTATACTTAATGCATACCCTTATCAATCTGTTTTTATGAACGATGAAGGGCATATAAACCCTACTCCTACAAATCCTACCTTACAGTTTTATTTAGAAAACGGTTATGAGATAGACCTAAATAAAACAAGAGTCTTATCTCCAGACCACATAGCCATAGAACTTGAATTTATGATAACACTTATAAAAGAGCAACTTACCGCCTATTCAATTAATAACCCAGAAGAAGAAAAAAAATATTTACAACTTCAAAAAAGATTTATGGAAGAACATCTATTACAGTGGGCTCCTATATACTTACTGGCGGCAAGGGATATGGCAGAAACGCCTTTTTACTACGACGTTTGCCAGACAACCTTAGAGTTTATAATGTCAGACTATGAATACATACTACAGCAGTTAGAGGAATTTGAAAATGTCAGTTAGATTATCCTTTGATATATACTCCTGCGTAAGAGTTTACTACAGGTATGCAGACTGTAGAAAGTGTGTTGACGTATGTCCTGTAGAAAACACTATAACTTTAGAAAACGACAAAATAAAAGTAAACTATGAAAACTGTATAAACTGTGGTGCCTGTGTAGGAAACTGTCCTACAGAAAGCTATAAAATTCAAGGTTTTGATTTACCAGAATTTTACTCTAAATTTATCCAAGAAGAAAACAACTTAATAAGCTGTAAGTTAAACGTTCCTTGTCTTTCCGCCTTAGATGAAAATTATCTAACAACTTTTTGTATAGAAAAAGAGAGGGATATTGTCTTAGATATAAAATACTGTCAAACCTGTAGTATAGGAAAACAGTTAGACTTAATTAATAAAAATGTAGAAAAAGCAAATTATATACTTGAAGCTGTAGGCGTAGACTATAAGGTCAAAACAGAAGAAGTAGGCTACCAAAAGCCTGAAAGTAAAGAAAACAAAAGAAGGTCTTTTTTAAAGATGTTTGTAAAACAGACAGCTTCTTTAGCCTTTTGGGCAGTTGCTGAAAAACTTCCACCTATTGATGAGTCTCAAACAGGAGACAGAGAGTTTAAAAACATAGTAAGTGAAAAAGTTTATCCTATTAAAAGAGAGATTTTAATCAATGCCTTATCAAAGTTAGATACAGAAGGTAAGTACTTTGAAGTAGATAAAATCGAGTTTTCTTCTGATAAATGGATAGACAACAACTGTACCAACTGCTCTATTTGTTATAATGTCTGTCCTACAGGAGCTCTAACATCAAGTGATAGTAAATTAAAAGTTCTATTTAGCCCTTCTTTATGTATTAAATGTAGAATATGCCACGACGTTTGCCCAGAAAAATGTATCCACTTGGAAGAAAAACTTTATGTGTCAGACTTTGTTTCTAAAAAGTATAAAGTTTTAGCTGAGCATGTTATGATACCTTGTAGCGAGTGTTTAGTGCCATTTTCTTACAAAGGAGATACGACGGTCTGTCCAAGATGTAGACAGCTTGAAGATGAACTAAGAGAGCTTCTTAAGATTGGAGATTGACTGCTTTTATAAAAACTACATTAAAGTTTAACAATAAAGGTTTTTTATACTCTGAAAACTTTTTGTAAATCTTCCTTTTTTCTCCTATTGTACTTCCTGCTTTTCCTACTGAAGAACCTGTAAAATGAAGATGTAAAAGTAAATCTAATCCAGATTTAAACTCTAAGTTGTATTCTTTTGTTTCTAAATGCTGTATATTATAGTTTTTTGATAAAAGTTTAGTTAAATTTTCTACAGAGATAAAGTCAAAGTTTTTTTCTCCTAAAATCTTTTCAACCACTTTAAAGCTGTTTTCTACTGGCATACAGAATAAAAATTTTCCATCTTTCTTTAAAACTCTGCTAATTTCATTAAAACTTTTTTCTAAATTAGTCCAATGTAAAGCAAAGTTAGACACAGCATAATCAAAAGTGTTTGATTTAAAAGGTAGATTTTCTATATCTCCAACAATAATTTTTGGATTTTTATCTTTATAACTTTTTGCCATACTAAAAGATATGTCTAAACCTATAATATTTTTATTTAAAAAACTGGTTAATATTCCCGTTCCACAGCCTAAATCTATACCTAATCCATATAAATCTTTTGAAAGGTTTGCCAGTTTAATGGCAGTCTGTTTCTGAACGTAAATTTGAGTTTCATAACTTTTAATAGCTTTCGTGAAAGATATCTTTATTCTACTTTTACTGACAGACAACTTCCAACAAGTCCCTTTCTAAAAATGGTGCATGATGAGAGTCAAACAGATAAAGTTGACTGTTTTTTATTTTTTGACTGGTAAAAAATGCAGCTTCTTTGTTTACTATTGTGTCTTTTATACCGTGTATTATGTGAGTTTCACATTCTATGCTTGGTAAAATATCTCTAAGGTCTAAGTTTATAAAGTCGTTAAGCAGTGCAATACTGCCATCTTTTTCTGGAACAAGGCATCCAGGGTCTTTTTCTACAGCTGATATTCTAAAATTTTTAACTGTTTTTTCAAAATCTTTTTTAAGGTTTATCATAAACGCTTTTATACTTGCCTTTGGACTTCCAAGTTTTTCATCTTCAAATTTAGGACTAAAACCTATAAGTACTAATTTTTTAATATTTTTATTTTTTAAAGCAGTTAAAACGCTTACGGAAGCTCCTAAAGACCATCCTATTAAAGTTGTAGGCTGGTTAATACTATTTGATATGTAATTTGAAAAAGATTCTATAGATATAAATGTATAATCTTTATTTCCACCGTGAAAAGGAAGGTCTAAAAACTCTGCATTATCTAAGTAAAAGTAATCACTCCATACATTCTTAGAAAAACCCCATCCGTGAATGAAAATTCTTCTCACTGTAAATCCCCTAAATTTTTTATCAAAAATGCTTTTTTTTCTAAGTATTCATAAAGATCTTCTATATTTACTGTATCCTTTACAAAGTATATTCTACCACCTTTTTCGTTTGATTTTTGTTTTAATGGGTTTATTCTGTAGTAGGTTGTTTTGGTTGCAACATATCCAATTGTATAATCTGGGTCATCTGATATACAGTATTCTGCTACTATACTTACATGGTTTAGATTTTTTGTAGCCAAGGCTATTGCATCTACTGTTCTTTCTGTGTATCCTTTTTCTTTTAAAAGTTGTGTAATACTCTCTCTGTCTTCAAAATCTACGTTAACTGTTCTTACGCCTCTTATTTTATCCTTTTCTAATCTTTCTCCTGATAGACTTACTATCATTGCACCTCTCATATTTTCTCCATCTGCAGCTCCCTGATGAATCAGATCTATATACTTTTCTGCTACTTTTTTATCTACTCCTTGGTTTTGCAAAATTTCAACCGCTACTTTATTGCCTTCTATCCAATCTTTAACATTAAATGTTTTTATGTTTAGGCTTTTTTCTATGTAGTGTAAATCATTTATCTTTTCGACCTTTATGTTTAAAAAGTCAAAATCTTTAGGTCTTTGGGAGAGCTGGCTTATAACAATAGGTAAGTCCTCTTTTAAAACTATTCTCTCAGCTCCTGAAATGTGTTTTCCTTGTAAGCTTGCTCTCATTTTTACAGAGAAGTACTCTTTCATTCCAGTACGTGTTTATCTAAAACGTAGCATTTAAACAATCCTTCAAAAAACTGCTGATTAGAATCTTCTATGTGTCCTACTACTTTAACTGTAATTTTCTTTCCTTCTTGAGATATTACTTCACTTTGAAAAATTGCATTTTGACCTAACTTCAGTGGTTTTAAAAACTTTACTTCTGCACCGCCTAAAACTACATTAGGGTGGTTCACTGTTAACATAGCACAGTAGTCTGCAGCTGAGAAGATGAATCCTCCGTGTATAAGTCCTTTTTCGTCTGCTACCATTCTCTCGTCTGTAATTAGTTTCACTGTGGCGGTTTTGCATTCTTCTATGGATACAGGGTATCCACTTAGAGAGTTGTCTATCTTATGGTGAGTTTTTATCTGCATTTTACAACCTCTTACTTCCTTCTCTGATTACTTTTATTTTACCGTTTTCTACTTTTACTATGGTTGATGGAACATTTTTTTCAACCTTTCCACTGTCAACATAAAGGTCTATACTGTCTTTAAAGTATTCTATCGCTTTTTCTATGTCTTCAGCGGGTGTTAAGTCTGATGGGTTTGCACTTGGAGCTACAACTGGTCTTCCTAACTCTTTTAAAAAAGATAGAAAAACAGAGTCATCTGGAATCCTAAAGCCTAATGAGTTTTTGCCTCTATGTAGATACTGAAACTCTCCTTTATGGTCTTCTACATCAAATATTACGGTAATACCTTTTTTATTTAAAATCTTTTCTCCTTGAGGATTAGGTTTTATGTTAAATTTTTTTAAATCTTCCGAAGATGGTATTAGTATGATAAAAGGTTTGTCTTCTGGTCTTCCTTTGAGTTTGTATATTTTTTCAACGGCTTGTTTGTTTAATGCGTCTGCAAGTATGCCGTAAATTGTGTCTGTTTTTGCAATAACTAATTTTCCTTGTTTTATGTAAGGGATTGCATCAAAAAGGTTATTTGATACTTTAATATGAGTATTCATCTGTTGGAAATTTTCCATCTTTTACCTCTTGATTGTAGGAAGATAGAGCCTGTTTTATTAGTTTGCCTGCTTCAAGGTATCTTTTTACAAACTTAGGTGTTTTTTCAAATATTCCTATCAGGTCGTGGAAAACAAGTACTTGTCCATCTGTATCTTTTCCAGCTCCTATGCCTATGGTAGGTATTTTTAAGCTATCTGTTATTGTTTTTGCTAAATCTGACGGGACAGCTTCTAACACTATAGAAAAAGCTCCAGATTCTTCTAATGCTTGTGCATCTTCTAATATTCTTTTTCTACTGTCTATGGTTTTACCTTGGACTTTGTAGCCTCCAAAGAGGTTTATAAATTGCGGCGTTAATCCTAAATGTCCCATTACTGGTATTCCTATGGATACTAATTTTTTTGTGATTTCTAAAACTATTCCAGCTCCTTCTAACTTAACTGCGTTTGATCCTGATTCTTTTATTACTCTACCTGCATTTTTAACAGCTTCTTCTACTGAGGTGTGATAACTCATAAATGGCATATCTACAACTATAAAAGTGTTTGGAGCTCCTTTTCTAACAGCTTTAGCGTGATAAATCATTTCATCTAATGATACTGGCAGAGTTGAGTTGTTGCCTTGAATTACCATCCCAAGAGAATCTCCAACAAGAATGGCATCTATTCCAGATTCTTCACAGAGTTTTGCAGACCAGTAGTCATAGGTAGATATCATAGTTATTTTTTGCCCTAACTCTTTTGCTTTAAAAAACTGTGTAATGTCTTTCAAAATGTTTTTACTCCGAAAGTTAGCTTTGAAAATATTATATATGCTAATAGTGAGTTTTTCCAGAATGTAAGTCAGAAAAAAAGAAAGGTGGAGGATGTTTAGAAGAATGAGCTAAAATTCCTTCATAGTCGGGAGAAAACCGAGATTTTTGAAGGCGGAGGATTTAGCGTTGTTGACTTCAATTCCCTCATAGTCGGGAAAATCTAAAAAAATTTTAATTTCTATAAATATACTCAATAATCTTCTCTGTTGCAGAGAGGATAGAGTGTTTCTTTATTTCTTGGTGTAGTTTTAACAAATCGTTGTTTAAAGACTGCTTTATCTTTTCCTTTAATGTGTCCTGCGTTAAATCTTTCTCCTCAATTATCTCACACAAACCTAAATCATAAAGCCATTTAACGTTATAAAACTGATGGTTAGAAGCTGCGTAAGGATAAGGTATAAATATAGCGTACTTTCCAAAGGCTAAAATCTCGTTTACAGTTCCAGACCCGCTTCGTGATACGATTAAGTCCGCCTTTTTATACAGCTCCTGCATGTTTTCGTAGTAATCGTAAACAGTTAGATTATTAAGTTTTGGCAACTCAACTTCCCACTTGCCTTTTATCAAGATAAATTCAATTTCTGGTAGAGTTTTTGCAAGGTTTACAGTTATTTCAGATAGCTTTTTAGACCCTTGACTTCCTCCTACAACTAAAACAGTTTTTTTATCTGTAGGTGTGTAGATATAATTTTTAGCTTCTTCTATTATGGCTTTTCTAAGGGGCATTCCTGTTAAAAATGTTTTTTTAGGATTAAAAAATTTCTTTGTGTAATGGAAAGTTATAAATATTTTTTTCGCAAAGAAAGACAGTAAACGATTTGTGTAAGATGGGATAGAGTTTTGCTCGTGAATGTATAAAGGAGTTTTCGTTAAAAAAGATGCAAATCCAAGAGGAAAAGAAGTATATCCTCCAAAACATATTGAAAAATCAGGTTTTTCTTTTTTTATTAACTTTTTTACTTTAAAGGTTGTTTTTAAAAGAGAGTAAATCCCTTTAACTTTTCCAAAAAGTCCTCTTCCTCTTACAGCTTCCATTCTAAGTAGTATAACTTCGTCTGCGTAGGCAAAACCTTTTTTAGCTTCTATCCCTTTGTCTGTCCCTACGTATATTACTTTATAACCTTTTTCTTTTAAAGCCTGTGCGACAGATAAGGCAGGATAGTAATGTCCTCCTGTTCCACCACCAGATATAAAAACAGTTTTCATCATTTCCTCTTTACAAAACTTACTTTTACAGGTTCTTTAGATATTCTTAAAAGTATGCCAATATAAACAAAAGACATTAAAAGAGAAGACCCTCCATAACTTATAAAAGGCAGTGTAAACCCAGTAGAAGGAAAAAGGTTAAGATTTACAAACATGTGAAACACTGCATTTAAAGTGATAATGTAAGTTATTCCTAAACCTAAAACCTGTGTAAAAAGGTCTTCTTTTTCTAAAGAGATTTTAACACCTCTGTATAAGATAATAAAAAATAGAAATATAACCAAAGAAGTTCCTATCAATCCTGTTTCTTCTCCTAAAAGGGAAAATATGTAGTCTGTATGAATCTCTGGAAGGTAGTTTAACTTTTGAGTTCCCATTCCTATTCCTTCTCCAAAAGGTCCTCCTTTTGCAAAGGATAACATAGCCTGATATGGCTGATATCCTTCTTTTGAAGATGGGTCAGGGTTAAGCCAGCCTTTTAGTCTGTTGAAAGCATAATTACTTTTTAATATAAAAAACATCACAAAAACAGGAATAATAAAAAATACAGGTGTTAAAACGTATCTAACCTTTAAAGGAGATGAAAAAAGAATCAAACCTGTAAGAATAAATAGAAAAAGCGCAGCTCCCTTGTGTGGCTCAACTGCCACAAGTAGCCCTATCAATCCAACAATAAAGTATATAACAACAACAGGTTCAAAACTGTCTAACTTATCTTCTTTCCGTGATAAATACTTGGCTATAAACAAGACAGTGGCAAACTTTACAAACTCTGAAGGTTGAAACTTAAACAAGCCTAAGTTTATCCATCTTTTTGTTCCTGTTCCGTCAGATGGTAAAATCAAAACAACTATCAAAAGGATAATAGAAATTATAAATATAAGGTAAGCATTTTTTTTCCAAAAATCTATAGGAATAGAAAAAGCAACGATTAAACCAATTGTTGCAATTATCAAAGAGAGAATGTGTCTTTTAAGATAGTAAAACGGGTCAGAAGTAGCGGTATAAGTAGCACTGTAGATGGCAACTAAACCTATTATAACAAGTAAAGCAAAAGATATAAATAAAGCCCAATCTATATAAAAACTTCTAACCATTTTTACTTTCCAAACTTTTTACGATACTTATATACTGATTTCCTCTGTCAGCATAACTTTTAAACATATCAAAACTTGCACACCCTGGAGATAGTATTACAGTATCTCCTTTTTCGGCATTATTGTAGCTTTTTATTACAGCATCTTCTAAACTGTCTGCAAGTTCTACCTGAGTGTAATTTTCTATCATACTTTTTATCTGTTCTTTGTCTCTTCCTATGATTATGGCTTTTTTTACTTTTTGTTTTAACTTGTCTGATAAAGCAGAAAAGTCTCCTCCTTTGTTTATACCGCCTAAAATCAGTATTACGTTTTTATCAAAGCTGTCTATTGCCTTTTCAACTGCTTGGACTGTGGTAGCTTTTGAGTCGTTATAAAAAGAAATACCGTTTATACTACTTACAAACTCTATCCTGTGGGGAAGAGGTTTAAACTCTTGAATAACTTTTAATACACTATCTAAATCCAGTCCATACAGATAAGATACAAGTAAAGATGCCATTACGTTTTGAAGGTTGTGAAGTCCTACCAGTAAAGTTTTAACTTTAAACTCTATTTTTTCTTTTTCTTGAAGTACAAGTCTGTATTCTCTTGACCCTTCAATACCTTTTAGGTAAATCCCTTTTTTGTCCTCTGGAAGCTGATTTAATGAAAAGTAGTAAATCTGACTTTTTGCTTTTACTTGTCTTAGACAGTTGTCATCGTAGTTTAAAACAAGATAATCTTCCTCTTGTTGATTTTTAAAAATTTTAAACTTTGAAAGAATGTAATGTTTCATCTTTTTATGCCAATCAAGGTGGTCTTTTGATATGTTTAGTATAACCGCTATTTTAGGTTTAAATCTTTTGGTAGAGTAAAGTTGAAAAGAAGACAGTTCCAATACTGCAATTTCGGTTTTATTATCCGCTTCTATAAAAGGTACTCCGTAATTTCCCCCTACAAAAACACTTTTTCCAGATAGATTTTTAAAAATCTCATACACTAGCGACGTAGTGGTAGTTTTACCATCTGTTCCTGTTATTCCGATAATGTCTCCTTTAAAGAAGCTACAAGCATACTCTACATCTGAGATTATCGGGATTTTATTTTTTCTTGCAAATTTATAAATCCTGTGATAAAAGGGAATGCCAGGAGAAACTATTATAAGCTGTGGATTTAAGTTTGTTAGACTATCTTGGTCATCTATTATTACATTTTCTATCTTTTTTTCGTCTAAAAACTTTTTTACCGCTAAGCCAGTTTTCCCTTTTCCGTAAATTAGTATCATTTATAGTTAAACTCCTATAAGTTTCGCAAATTCAAATTATAATTATATATCATAGCAAGCATAAAAAGGCTGTAAAAAGAACTTTTTAAATTTATTCATCTATTTTTAATAAACTTGACAATAACACACTAAACCTTATATTATAGTTATATAACAAAGTTTTAACAAGAGGTACTGATAAGTATGGCAGAGAAAAAAGATTATTATGAAATTTTAGGCGTTAGCAGGAATGCAACTCAAGATGAGATAAAAAAAGCGTACAGAAAACTTGCAAGACAGTACCATCCAGACTTAAACCCTAACAACAAAAAAGAAGCTGAAGAGAAGTTTAAAGAAATAACAGAAGCTTATCAAGTTTTATCTGACCCTGAAAAAAGGAAAATTTACGACCAGTTTGGCCATGCAGGATTAAGTGGTAGCTATCAAGACTTTTCAAAACAGTATCGTTATCAAGATATAGGTGGAATAAATATTGAAGATTTATTTGAAGATTTAGACGATATATTTGGTTTTGGATTTGGAAAAAGAAAAAGCTCAAGACAACAAAGAAGACAGACTTACTATCAACCAGAAAACGGTGCGGATATATACCAAACTGTTACAATATCCCTTGAAGATGCATACAACGGTACAACCTTAGAGTTAGAAGTTCCAAGATACGTAATATGTGAAGCCTGCGGTGGAACTGGAGAAAAAGCAGGGTCAGAAGCAAAAGTTTGCCCAACTTGTGGTGGAACAGGAGAAGTATATCAAAATTTAGGTGGATTTTTAAGACTGTCTCAAACCTGTCCAACCTGTGGAGGAAAAGGTGTAATCCAAGAGCCTTGTGAAGTTTGCAACGGTAGAGGCCTTGTTATAAAGAAAGAAATAGTAAAAGTCAGAGTTCCACCAGGAGTTGACAATGGCTCTAAATTAAGAGTTCCCGGTAAAGGACACAGTGGAAGATTTGGCGGTGTACCAGGAGATTTATGGATTGTAATAAATGTTAAACCTCACTATCTCTTTGAAAGAAAAGGAGATAACATTTACTTAAAGGTAAATCTTTCTGTAGCAGAAGCGATAGAAGGCACAAGTTTAGAAGTACCTCTAATAAATGGAAAAACAGAAAAAGTTGAAATAAAACCCGGAACACAACCCGGCGATAAGATAAGACTTTACGGTAAAGGTATGCCAAGACTAAAACAGTCTGGATACGGAGATTTAGTTGTAGAAGTAAACGTTGTAATTCTTTCAATAAAAGAACTATCAAAAGATGCTAAAAAATGTGTAAACAAACTTAAAGAAGAACAAAAAATAACAAATAGATTTTATAAATCCAAGTTAGAGGTTTAGGGCTATGAAGGACAGAAGAAAAGAACCTTTATATATGATAGGAACAGTTGCAAAGATGTACAACATCCATCCTCAAACCCTAAGACTTTACGAAAAAGAAGGGCTCATCGTTCCTTCACGGACAAAAGGTAAAACAAGAATGTACTCAGAAGAAGACTTAGATAGACTTGAGTTTATACTGTTTTTAACAAGAGAGATGGGTGTTAACCTTGCCGGAGTAGATGCAATTCTTAGAATGAAACAACAGATAGAAGAACTTCAAAACCAGATACAGCTTCTTTTAACAAAAATTCAAGAAGAGATTAGAGAAAAGTACATAAACGACCAAACCCAGCAACAAAACGCTTTAGTTCAGCTTCCAAAAGTAGAAATAATGAAGATAGAAGAGTATATTTATAAAAAGTATAAAAAGAAAAAGGGTGATAAATGAAAAAGTATATATGTGAGATAGCTTCGGAATTATTTGAAATATTCTTAGTAGAACTAAATGGATACGGTGTTGAAATTTTAAACAAAGATGAAAATTTAACACTTTTTGCAATTTATGATTATGATAAAGAAACTATACTCAATATTTTTGAAGATTTAGGCAGTGGAAAAATAGTTTTAGAAGAAGAGATAAAAGAAGAAGACTGGGAAGAAAAGTGGAAAGAAAACTTTAAAACTATAGAAATTCCACCTTTTATAGTAATTCCTGAGTGGGAAGTCTATCAAGGAAATGATTTAATTCCTATAAAATTAAAAATAGCTATGGCTTTTGGAACAGGACTACACCCTTCTACTCAGATTATGCTATCTTTAATCCCAAAGTATGTGTCCCAAGGAGATAAAGTTATTGATGTTGGATGTGGAACAGGAATTTTGTCTATAGCTTCAGCAAAACTTGGAGCAGAAGTAGATGCAATAGATATAGAGAAGGAAGCTGTAGAAGAGTGTAAGATAAACAGCTGGGAGAATGAGGTAAAAGTAAACTGCTGGCAAGCAAGTATAGAAGATATTAAAAACAGCTATGATATTGTATTGTCAAATCTTCAAATGGAGATTTTTGATAAGTACTTTGATAGACTAAAAAATCTGTTTAAAAAATACTGGTTAATCTCTGGAATATTTAAGGACGAAAAAGATAAAATATTAAAGATGGCTGAAGATAATGGGTTAGAGGTTGTTGAGATAAAATCAAAACCAGAAGAAGGAAAGCCCGATGACCTATGGCACGGATTTGTTATCAAACATAAATAAGTACATAGACCATTCAGTATTAAAACCATACATAACCTATCAAGAAGTTGAAGATCACTGTATCAAAGCTTTGGAATACCAATTTGCATCAATTTGTATAAACCCTTTTCATGTTAAAATCTGTAGTCAAATACTAAAAAACTCTACAGTATCTGTCTGTAGTGTTGTAGGGTTTCCTCTGGGGCTAAACACAATAGATATAAAAATTAAAGAAGCTCTACAGTCTATAGAAGACGGCTCAAGAGAGCTTGATATAGTCTGGAACATATCAGCCTTTAAAAGCAAAGATTATAAATATGTAGAACAAGAGTTAAAAGAAATAATAAAAAATACGCCAAACATTATCCATAAAGTGATTGTTGAAACAGCTTACTTGAGCCAAGAAGAAAAGAAAATAGCTTTAGATATAGTAATAAATGCCGGAGCTGAATACATTAAAACAAGTACAGGTTTTGCTGATAAAGGAGCTGATTTGCAAGATGTTTTAATGTGGAAAGAGTTAGCTGGCAAAAAGATAAAAATAAAAGCATCAGGTGGAATAAAAGATTTAAAAACAGCTTTAGAGTTTATAAAAGCAGGATGTGATAGAATAGGAACAAGTAGTGGTATAGAGATAGTTAAGGAGGTCAGGGATGTACTCAGAGGAGACTCAGAAAAAACTTATTGAGAAAACAAGAGAGTTTTTAAGCCTTGATATAAAATCAATAGATAGAAAAAAAGCAGAAAGTATTGTAGAAGATTTAAGAGAAGTTATAAGGTTTCATGACTGGAGGTATTACGTTTTAGCACAGCCTGTAATATCTGATTATGAGTATGATAAACTTTTTAAACTTTTAAAGGACATAGAAAGTAAGTATTCTGATTTAATAACTCCAGACTCTCCTACGCAAAGAGTTCCATCTGAAATAACAAAAGTATTCCCACAGGTAAGACACCTTACACCAATGTTATCTTTAGATAACTCATACAATGAAGCTGACTTAAGAGATTTTGACAGGAGAGTAAGGGAGCTTACAGGACTTGAAAAAGTTGAGTACGCAGTTGAACCAAAGTTTGATGGAGCTGGAATATCTCTTATCTACGAAAAAGACCTTTTTAAAAGGGGAGCTACACGAGGAGACGGAGAAGTAGGAGAAGACATAACAAACAACCTAAAAGTAATTAAATCTATTCCTTTATCGGCAAAGTTTTCAACCTACGGTATAGATAAAGTTGAAATAAGAGGAGAAGTTTTAATAAGAAAAGACATCTTTAAGAAGATAAATGAAGAAAGACTCGAAGAAGGTTTACCCCTTTTTGCCAATCCCAGAAACGCAGCTGCTGGTTCAATTAGATTACAAGACCCTAAAGAAGTAGCAACAAGAGGACTTGAAGCTTTTGTTTATCAAATAACCTATGCTGAAAAAGACGGTAAAAACTTACTTGGAAGTGTTTTAAAAAAACATTCTGAAAATATAAAGATGCTACATTTATTTGGATTTAAAACACCTTACGAGGTTTTAAAAGTATGCGCTGGTATTGATGAAGTAATAGACTACTGTAAAGAGTGGGAAAGAAAAAGGGATACCTACCCTTATGAAATTGATGGAATGGTTATTAAAGTAAATGATATTAGCCTTTATGAAAAATTAGGATTTACTTCACACCATCCAAGATGGGCTATAGCTTTTAAATTTAAAGCAAGACAAGCCACAACAAAAATATTAGACGTAGTGTTTCAAGTAGGAAGAACAGGAGCTATAACACCAGTTGCAAAATTACAACCAGTAGAGATAGGTGGCGTAATCGTTTCATCTGTATCACTTTTTAACGAAGATTTTATAAGAGAAAAAGATATAAGAATAGGAGATACAGTTTTAGTAGAAAGGGCTGGAGATGTAATACCTTATATAGTTATGGTTATAAAAGAAGCAAGAACAGGAAATGAAAAACCTATAGAGTTTCCAAAAAACTGTCCTTCCTGCAGTTCACCACTTGTTAAACCAATAGGAGAGGCTGTTTGGAGATGTGTTAATATAAATTGTCCTACACAAGTAATTGAAAGAATCATTCATTTTACTTCAAAAGATGCAATGGATATAAAAGGACTTTCAGAAGCTACAGTTAAAAAGTTTTATAAAATTAAACTTTTAAAAAGTATTCCAGATATTTACAGGCTTGATTTTAAAATTATAAAAAATCTTCAAGGATTTGGAGAAAAGTCAGCAAACAATTTAAAACAGGCAATAGAAGAATCAAAAAATAGACCTTTATACAGACTTATATACGGCCTTGGTATAAGGTATGTAGGAGAAGTTACTGCAAAAACCTTAGCATCTGCTGTAAACTGTTTAGAAGACCTTAAAAATTTCACAATAACAGATTTAATGAAGCTTCCTGATATTGGTGATAAAATCGCAGCTGAAATTTATAACTTTTTCCATAACCAGCAAAACTTAAAAATGATACAAGAGCTAAAAGAGTTAGGCGTTAACGTATGTAATCCTAAAGAAGAAAAGAAAGGTAAGTTGGCAAGTTTAAACTTTGTGTTTACAGGGACATTAAAATGTTGTAGTAGAGAAAAGGCAAAAGAAATTGTAGAAAGTTTAGGAGGAAATGTCCTTGACACAGTATCTAAGAAAGTCCATTACTTGGTAGTAGGAGAAGACCCAGGAAGTAAGCTACAAAAAGCACAAAAAATAGGAACTATAAAGATTATTAACGAAGAAGAGTTTTTAAAAATGATTGGTCAACAATGAGAATATTTAAAGATAGAGAAGAAGCAGGAAAGCTTTTGGGAGAGTTTTTAAAAAGTATCAACTTTGATAAAGAAAACACTATAATTTTAGCTATTCCAAGAGGTGGAGTCCCAGTTGCCTACCAAGTAGCAAAAACTTTAAACATACCATTTTTATTGGTAATAGTAAAGAAGTTAGCACCTTTATCTGACCCTGAGGCTGCATTTGGAGCTATAGCACCCGATGGTACAGTTTATGTAGATGAATATCTAATGAGATATATGGGAGTAAAAGAAGAAGAGTTAGAAATTGTTAAGGAAAAAGCACTCTCAGAAATAAATAGGAGAATTAAAGATTATTTAAAAAACAAAGAACCTGATGTAAAAGGTAAAGATGTCATCATTATAGATGACGGGATAGCAACTGGCTATACAGCAATGGTCGCTGGAATGTACGCAAAGAAAAAGGGGGCAAAAAGAGTATATTTAGCAGTTCCTGTTTGTCCTACAGACGCTATAAACAGGGTTAGAAACGTTTTTGACGATGTATTTTGTTTACACCAAGTAGAAGCTATATTTTTTGCAGTAGGGTCTTATTACCAAGATTTTCATCAATTAACAGATGAAGAGATGTTAAGATATATACAAGCTTAAAAATTTTTAAAAGTTTTTCGATACTGTAATGAAAGGGGAAAGATATGTTAGAATTTACAGGAGAAAGATATATTCCAGATTTGAAAGAAGCACAGATAAGCTATGAGCACTGGCACAGATACCTTTATGCATCTTACTTTGCCAAAGACAAAGTCGTATTAGATATAGCTTGTGGTGAAGGTTATGGTTCTGATTTTCTATCTAACTATGCAAATAAAGTTATAGGTGTTGATATTGATAAAAATAGTATAAATCATGCAAAGAGTAAGTATAAAAAAGAAAATTTAGAGTTTATGACTGGTAGTGTATCAAATATTCCAATAGAAGGAAGTAAAATATTTGATGTTATAGTCTCTTTTGAAACAATAGAGCATGTAGATGAAGAAACCCAAAGTATGTTTATACAGGAAGTTAAAAGATTGTTAAAAGAAGACGGTATTTTTATTGTTTCTACGCCTAATAAAGAAGTCTATACAGATAAAACTGGTTTTAAAAATCCTTTCCATATAAAAGAATTTTATATAGATGAGTTCAAAGAATTTTTAAAAACATACTTTAAAAATGTTAAACTTTTGGGTCAAAAAGTATATCCAGTATCTTATATATGGGATATGGAAGAAAAAAACAACACTTTAAAAGAATACAAAATAGAATTAAACGAAAATGGCTTTCGCCCTACTAATAAACCTAAGGAAGTTTTACTTGTAATTGCTATTTGTTCTGACCAAGAAATCTTAGAAAATCACAACTCTATTTTAGTAGATTTAAACGAAACTTTAACAACCAAACTAATTAAAGAGTATCTTGATTTGTTACACAGATTAGATTTAGAAAGAAAAGTCATAAATAAACTAAACGAAAAAATAGCTTTCTTGGAAAATAAAATAAACAGACTTGCAGAAAAAATAAGGCAAAAAAAGAAAGATGATAGAGAGTAAAATCTGAGTTATAAATATGGAGCTTCCAAGATGAAAAACATACCTAAAGTATCCGTGTTAATACCTACCTATAATAGACCTTACTTCTTAGAGCAAGCTTTAGAGAGTGTTATAAATCAGACTTTAAAACCTTATGAGTGTATCGTTGCAGATGATAGCTCAAATCCTACAGAAAGTCAAAAGAATTATGAAGTTGTTAAAAAGTTTTCAGAAAAGTATCCTTTCGTAATTTATCACAAAAATGAGAAAAATTTGGGACCTGCAGGAAATTACAAAAACCTTTTTAACCTTGCGTCAGGAGATTTTATCCACTTTCTTGGAGATGATGATATTTTAAGTCCTATTACTTTAGAGCTTTTAGTCAAACCTTTAATAGAAGACCCAGAGGTTAAAGTATCAGCAGGAAAAACTTTATTTGTAGATGAAGATTTAAATATTGTTAATTCAAATATGTTTATAAATCATTATAAAATGCAGCGAAAATACTTTAAGAATAAAAAAGTAAATGGTAAAGAGTTTATAGAGGACAGTTTGAAACATTTAATCAACTCGTTAGGGTCTTTTTCTGGTTTTATGTTTAGAAAGAAAGACGTAAGTTTTGAGCTTTTTAAACATGAAGATTTTGAGTTTGTAGCAAATGCAGATTGGTTTCTATGGATGAGTTTGGCAAAAGATGGATACCTATATTTGTATAACTTTTTTACAAACATGTTTAGAGTTCATCCAAGTCAAGATAATTTACAAATAAGTACTCAAGAAAAAGGACGAAGGGAAATCTTATATTTTTTATCTTTAAAGTTTTTAGATTACCTGAAAGTAGATAAAGATAAAGTAAATAGAAAAGCTAACGTAGAAGAAGTTATATTTGGAACTTATTTTTATTATAAACCTATTCTTGAAAGAGTCTTAGACTTTTACAAACAAAACTTTCTTAAAGATGTACAAGATTTAAGTTTAACAAGAGCTGGATTTAGTATAATCATTATAACCTACAACTCAAGTCAGACTATACTAAACTGTTTAGAATCTATAAAAAGTAGCCTTTTAACTGCTCAAGACGAGATAATAATTTTTGATAATAACTCAAAAGATAACACTGTAGAATTAGTAGAAAACTTTAAAGAAGCAAATAAACAGATTAATATTAAACTGATTAAAAACCCAGAAAATATAGGATACTCAAGAGCTATAAACAGAGCTGTAGATTTATCTCAAAATCAATACCTTGTTTTTCTAAACCCTGACACAGAAGTTATATCTAAAGACTGGTTAAATCAGTTTTACAAAGTTTTAAAAAATAAAAATGTTGGTATGGTAGGAGCTGTATCTGACGTTGCATTTTACAAAAATAAAGTATCTACATACACAAACCTTTTAGGAATATTAGATGACCAAACACTTGAAAAACATTTAAAGCTGTTTTATTCTGGTAAAAAAATAAAAACTGATTCACTATCAGGATTTTGTATAGGAATAAGAAAAGATACTTTTTATAATCTTGGAAAGTTTGATGAAGACCTAATTTTAGGTTTTGATGATTTTGATTTTTCTTTAAAAATGCAAAATTCTGATTTAAAACAGATAGTTTTACCCTCTGTTTATATAAAGCATTACGATCATAAATCCTTTGAAACAGATAAAGAAAATGCAGAGAATTTAAATAAAATCAGTTTATACAACTTTATAAAAAAACTCATAAAAACGTATGGATACGGCAACGTTCCAACACCTTTTGATTTATTTTTAAAAAAAGATAAGGTAAAAAATGCACCTTTTTACCCATTTCCTTTATCAGAAGGAAGATACAGGTTTGTTTTTGACTTCTTTAATGAAGGTAAAGATAAAAACTTTTTTAAAGAAAAAGCAAAAATAATCAAAAGAAAACCTTACATAACAATCATAACGGTAAATTACTTCTCTTCTGATTATTTAGAAAAGCTCTCAAAATCTATAGTAGAAAATCCTTATCCAAATATAAATTTTGTAGTGGTTGACAACTCAGAAAATGAGGAAGAGTATGAAAAGTTAAAGCTAATTCTTGAAACTACTTTTAAATTTAAAGATGAAAATACTAAAAAGTATTTCCTAATAAAAAACAAAAATACAGGTTATGCAGGTGGTAATAACCTTGGAGTAGATTTTGTAAAACAAAATCTTCCTGAAACAGAGTATATTTGGATATTAAACCCTGATACTATTTTATCCCAAAATGCACCTTTAGAGCTTTTAAGGACTGTCGAATACACAAATGCTGACGTTGCTACTTGTAAGATTTTAATGTATGAGAATGACAATGTCCAATATGACGGAGTAAGAGTTTACATTAATGGTCTTGAAAATCATAAAGATTATGGTCTTTTTAGACCTTTTGCTTTAAGCGGTTCAAATATTTTTATAAAAAATCAGGCATTAGAAAAACTTCCAAGACCTTTATTTAATGAAGAATACTTTTTATACTTTGAAGATAATGAGTTGTTTATAGAAATGCAGAAAAGAGCTGTAAAAGTTATATACACCCCATTTACATTCATAAGACATAAAGTAGGAGCTTCTACACAAGGGTATTACTATAATCCTGTAAGCTACTATTATATATGCAGAAATCAGTTATACATTTACGATAAGTATGAAAAAGATAAAATTGTCAATTATCGGAGAGTAATGGACTATCTTATTGAAACAGCTAAAAATTCAATAGTTTTAGAGGATAATTACTCACTTAGCTTTTTAAAGGCTGTTTATGACTACTATAAAAGTATAAAAGGTAAGCAAGTAACTATTTTTTTAGACAAAAATGCTGTAAAAGAAAAATTAAAACAATTAGAAGAGTCTTCTTTGAAAGAAATAAATTTAGATGCTAAAATAGAATACCTATTTTTAAAAGCATATTTAAAACCTAAAAATCTCAAAGCTATGTTAAAATTTGTAGAGGAAGTTTTAAAAAAGAAATATCTAAAGTTTATATAAAGGGGGCTTTAATATGAAAATTACGCTTGGAATTTTAAACACTATCAAAGGAGAAAATCCTGTTAGGGAAGAAGTTTTAGAAAGTATTCAGGACAATTTAGATTATTTTGACCAAATTATTTTCACAGGTAATGAGAGTTTCTTTGAAGACTCAGAAATAGAAGCTGAGTGTCTAAACTTAGACACTGACAATAAAGCAGTAATGAGAAACGCTATTTTAGAAAATGCAAAAAATGAGTATATCTTCTGGATGTCTGATACAACTGTTTTAGAGTTTGATATGATTCCAGAGATGATGGAAAATTTTGAAAACTATGAAGATGTAGACATAGTATATCCCAATATGTCTATAGTGGATAATAGTGGATTAGAAACTCCTGTTATACTTCAAGACCTTTATAACAAAGAAACTGACTTGCTTATGAGTTTAAAGATTGAAAAATACTTTCCTGAGTATGGAATAATCACAAAAAAAGATTTATTCAACAAAACTGGAAAATTTGATGAAGAGTTTGAAGATTATGAATTTTATAACTTTTTGTATCAGAATATAGACAACATCAGGTTAAAACTTGCAGAGTTTAACTACGTGGTTATTCATCATTCTGAATCTTTTATAGATACTTCTTTTAGAAGCTATGGGCTAAGAAAGGCTATAAAAAAATATCCTTTATCAAAATTTTTCCCTAAATTAAACTGGGAAAACGAAAATTTAGCGTTAGCTACAGCTTATACATCTATAGGAGATGTTTTATCTGATTACTTAGACTACTATAACGCATCTCAACATTACAGACAAGCAGCTTTAAGCTTTCATAACAAAGTATCTCTGTTTAAGCTTGTAAATACATACTACAAGATGGGACTGTTTGATGAAGCTAAAAAGCTTTCTACTCAAGACCAAGGTTTTTCTGAAGATGAAATAAAAAATTTGATTTATCAGATAGATAAAACACAAGAGTTAATAACAGCCATAGAAAAAGCGATAGAAGAAGGAAAACTTCAAGAGGTAATAGCCTCAATTAACGATGTAGCATCATTCTATTCAGGAGCTCCAATATACAACATCTTAGGAATTATAGAGTTTTACAGTGGTAATAAAGAAAATGCTTACAAATACTTTTACAAAGCTGCAACTATGAACCCTTTAGACGAAAACATTATCCATAACCTTACAGATATGGCTAACATGTTAGGTAAACAAGAAAAAGTTAAAGGACTGTTTAAAAGATTACTTGGAGAAGTTTAAATCTTAATATGGATATAAAAGTTTCTGCTTGTATAATAGCTAAAAACGAAGAAAAAAACCTACCAAGACTGTTAGAAAGTATAAAAGGAAAGTTTGACGAGATAGTGCTTGTAGATACAGGCTCAACTGATAAAACAGTAGAAGTAGCAAAGTCTTATGGTGCTAAGGTTTACCATAGAGAGTGGAATGGATTTGCAGATGCAAGACAGTATGCTGTTGATGTGGCTACTGGTGATTGGATATGGTTTTTTGATGCTGATACAGAGTTAGAAGAAGAAGAATATGAAAGATTTAAAAGAATACTGCTATTTATAAAAGACCATCAAGAATACGAAGGGATAGGGACTGTTTACAAAAACTTAGGATTAGATGGAAATGTAAAAAGTCTTTCTTCTACAGTTCACATTCATAAAAAACATCCCGACTTAGTCTGGGAAGGAAAAATTCACGAGAGGGTAGTAAATAAAAAAGCAGGTACTATTTTAATACCGCCTATGAAGGTTCACGTTTTACATTATGGATATGCTGAATTTAACACTCAGATAGAAAAGGCAAAAAGAAACCTAAGACTACTGTTTGATGAGTTAAAAAAGTATAAAGACACAAAAAAAGAGTACTACGTTAACATTTTTTACATTATCCAATCTTATAGTGTACTGGCTTCTACTATAGACTTGAAAAAATACTCAAAAAAAAGTATAAGGTACATAAAAAAATTTTTAAACTATAAAGATAATATTCCAAATATCAGCACTTTTAAAAAACATTTTTACGTCTATGCAATTAGAGTTTACATCTCTTTAGAAGATTATCAAGAAGCTAAAAAACTTTTAGATGAAGCTTTAAAGATAGATGAGTTTTATCCTGATTACCATTATCTATTTTACACAGTTTACGAAGCTCAAAAAGATACTAAAAAAGCGGTAGAAAGTCTTATTAACTTTATTTTAAGTATAGACAAATCCTCAAAGATGTACGGCATTATTTCTGATTATATAACTTACAAGGAGAAAGTAATTTCTGATTTAGAAAGTAAAATACTTTCCAGTGAAGATAAAGATTATTTCAAAAACATTTTAAAAGACCATTGGAATAAAACAAAAGGTGAAAACATAGGAAGAGTTTTTTTTAGAATTATTAAAGAAGAAAATCCGAAGGAAGCTCTGAAAGTTATTAAAAAAGTGGCAACTATCCATCAAAGTAGTGAAGCTTACTCAGACCTTGGAGAGTATTATTACAAAAATAAAGAAATGGAAGATTCCCTTAAGAACTTTTTAAAAGCTTATGAGTTAAATCTATTTAACATAAAAGCTAACAAGTATCTATCTTATTTATACCTTTCTTATAAAGATTACGAAAAAGCATTTTATCACGGCTTAAAGTATCTAAACCTAAGCCGTGATTTTGATTTTATCAACAATTTAGAAATTATAGCTAAACTATCTCAAAATCCTAATTTAAAGGAAAGTTTCGAAAATTTAAAACAAAAAATTTCACAGGTAGTCTCTTAAAACTTTTGGTATTTCAAAGGTGCCATCAGGTTTTTGGTAGTTTTCCATAATTGCAAGTAGGGTTCTACCTACTGCCAGTCCTGAACCGTTTAGCGTATGTACAAAGTGATTTTTACCTTCTTTGTCTTTGTATCTAATCATCGCCCTTCTTGCTTGAAAGTCTTCTGTGTTAGAGCAGGAAGATATCTCTCTGTATCTGTTTTGGGAAGGTATCCAAACTTCTATGTCGTATGTTTTTGCTGCAGAAAATCCCATATCACCACTGCACAGTAAAACAACCCTGTAAGGAAGCTCCAAGAGTTGAAGGATTTTTTCTGCTTCGTTTACTAACTTTTCAAGTTCATTGTAGGACTCTTCAGGTTTGACTATTTTCACAAGCTCTACTTTGTCAAACTGATGCTGTCTTAAAATACCTCTTACATCTTTTCCGTGGGAGCCTGCCTCTTTTCTGAAACAAGGCGTGTAAGCTGTATAGTATTTAGGGAGCTGGTCTTCTGGAATAATCTCGTCTGCATACAGGTTTGTTAGCGTCACTTCTGCAGTTGGTATTAAGTATAAATCTTCATCTTCTATTTTGTATAAATCTTCTTTGAATTTAGGAAGTTGTCCTGTTCCTTGTAATGTTTTAGATTTCACAAGTAAAGGTGTCCAAACTTCTGTATATCCGTGCTGTTTTGTGTGTACGTCAAGCATAAAGTTTATTAAGGCTCTTTCTAACCTTGCAGCTTCTTTAAACATTACGGTAAATCTTGAACCAGAGAGTTTAGTCCCCCTTTCAAAATCAAGGATACCAAGTCTCTCTCCTATCTCAAAGTGTGGCAAAGGTTCAAAGTCAAACTTTCTTGGCTCTCCCCATCTTCTGACTTCTACGTTGTCATTTTCATCCTTTCCAATAGGAACGTCTAACGCTGGAAGATTTGGAATGTAAAGCATTAGATTGTTAAACTTTTCTTCTATAGTGGTTAACCTTTCTTCTAAGTACTTAATTCTTTCTCCTATTTCTTTTACTCTTTCTTGTATCTGGGTTGTGTCTTTACCTTCTTTTTTGTATATAGGGAAAAGTTTAGATTTTTCGTTTCTTTCAGCTCTTAAATCATCTATCTCTTTTTTTATCTTTCTTCTTTCTTCATCTATTTCAAGGAGTTTATCAATCATTTGAGCATAAGAAGTGTCTCTTGTAGATAGTCTTTCTTTTACAAAATCTGGTTTTTCTCTAATTAGCTTTATGTCCAGCATTTTCTCTCCCTACTTTGTGTATATATCCGTAATAAATTTTAACACTTTATCTTTTAAAGGTAAAACTTTCATAAATTTTTTCTTAAGTTTTTCAAACTGTTCTTTGTACTCTTGATACTCTGGTTCTTTTACTAAAAGTTCAAGCTGGTCTATTATGTCGTTTGCTTCTTTAAAGTTTTTCTTTTCAATAAGTTCTTCTACAGCTTCTATAAGTACAGGTACGTATTTAGGTTCTATTTTTAGGTTGTAATCTATCTGAAGTCCTTTTATAAAGTTTTCAGCTGCTTGAACTTTTTTACCTTCGTTTAACTGTTTTTTTGCAAGTTCAAAGTAGTACTTTGCTATATCTATAAAATACTGTATTTCTTCTGGAACAAGTATTACTGCTTTTTTAAGGTTTTCTATTGCATCTTCGTAAAGTCCAAGATGGGCTAAAGAGTGGGCTTTATAAACGTAAGCATCTACAAAGTACTTATTTTTTTCTATAACTTTGTTAAACTGTTCTATGGCTTGTTGATACTTTCTTGCGTTATATAGTATTTTTCCCAGTGAGTAGTAGTATCTGTCATCTCCTTCTTGACCTGATACTTTATTAAGGTATTCCATAGCTTTTTGGTCGTTTCCATGCATAAGCTCTATTTGAGCTAAAAGTGAGTATGCTTCTTTTATTTTGGGGTCTATTTTTATTGCTTCTTCAAGGTCTTTTTTTGCTTCTTCAAACTCTCCTTTTTGTATGTAAACTTTTCCTCTTTCAAAGTAAGCCTCTGCATAGTTAGGTTTTAATCTGATTGCCTCTGAAAGATGAACTATTGCCACTTCAAGACTTTCTTGGTTAAGGTCGTGGGTCGCAACTTTTCCCCTCCAAAAATGTACTTCTGGAATATCTGGATTTAGAAGGAGAGCTTCATCTAAAAGTGTGATAGCCATCTCAAAGTTTTCGTTTTCATAGTGGTAGATGGCTTTGTTAAGAAGATGGTAAGCTTCACCTGCTGATGTCATGGTTAGTGCCTCCTTACTTTGTGTTTTATATAAGATAACACATTTTTATGTTAAAATTTTATTTAAATGAAAAAATTCTTAAAGAAAAAAGTTTTAGAAAATAAAGCTATTAAGTTTATACTTAAAATATTAACAGAAGCTTTTTTTATAGTTTTTCTAATTATTTTACTCTTTTTAGCTGTTTTTTACGTTATTTCAAGTTATCAAGAGATATTGAAAAAATTTGGTGTTTACGTTGAAGATGATTGTAATTTAAAAAATAGTAAACTAATCTGTAGTTTTATACATATCACAGATAAAAAAGAGTACGATGTAAAACTTGAAAAAGTTGAAGGAGAGTTTAACTTTTACAACCTTTTAAAGTTTAAGACTTTTGCAAATCTAAAAGTAAATAAACTTAGTGGAAAATACATAAACGACTTAACAGCTCCCCCTTCTGAAAGTTTTAAGTTTATATTTCCTACATATCTTTTCACATCTTACGTAAATATTGATTTAAAAGATGGAAGCTTTTTTGTAGAAAATGTAGAAAAAGGTATAAACTTAGATATAAAAAACATCTCTGCCTATAACAACCAAAATTTTGTTTACCTTAAATCTCAGCCGATTTTGACGTTTATTAAAGATAAGAACAGCTACGACCTGACTCTTACACCAACAGGAAGTTATCAAGTAAAACTCTTTCCTAAAAAAATGATAGTTGAAAATATAAAACTCTTTTACAACTCTGTATATGCAAATATAAAAAATATTTCTCTTTTTGAAAATAAGACTATTGACCTATCAGCAAGTTTAAACGCTCTAAGTTATTCTTACAAAGATATTAACCTGTCAGGATTAAAAGCGGATTTAAACCTTAAAGTCAAAAAAGATACAGACTTAAAATTTGATGGATTTTTAACTCAGCTGAGTTATCAAAACACAAGACTTTTAAACAGTAAATTCAAAGGAGAAGTTAACTTTAAAGAAGGAAAGTTAGACGGTAAAACAGAACTTAACATTAGCTCTTTACTGTCAGAAGGCATACAACTTAAAGACTTGTTTTTATACTCTGATATAAAAGATAAAGATGGTCTTGTTGTAAAAGGAAAGTATGACTTAAAGTTAGCTACTGGAGATTTTGAATACATTGATAAACTTAAAAAATTAAAGTTAGAAGCTGACATACCTTCAGTTAAAAAAGTTTTATCTGCTTTACCGATAAAAAGAAATCAAATTTTAGATTCATTAGATGGTAAACTAAAGTTATCAGCTGATTACTTTGTAGATAAAGAATTTTCAGATATAACGGTTAACTCTAAAGACTTTACAATTTTAGGACTAAATTACGATTCTTTATCTGGAAAAATAAATCTATCATTAAAAGAGAAATTTATTAACGCAGATTTAAAAGGCTTAAGTAAAAATCAAACTTTAAGTTTAAAAGGACTTTTAAAAAACTTTCACGACTTAAAAAATCTATCTTACGATTTTGACATTAATGCTACAAACTTTATTCTTGAAAATCTTTCATATTTAAAAAATATCCCAATAAAAGCTAACTTAAACGCAAATGGGAAAATTTATGGAGATGTAAACAATTTCCACATAAAACTTAGTGGTAATGCTCCAACTTTCTCTTACGAAGATATAAACCTTAAAAACTTGATTTATGATTTCTCTTTTGAAAACGACTTAATTAAAGTTAACGCAAACAGTGGAGAAGCTTTAAAATCTAACCTTACATACGACTTAAAAAATGAAAAATTAAACCTAACTTTAAACGTAAACAGGCAGTTTGACCTTACGCCAATACATCCGTTTTTATTAAAACACTCTAAGGAAGTTTTTGAAAAAGTATTGCCAAAAACAGCAGAAGGAAGTATTTACATAACGTCAGTCAAAAAAGATTGGAATGTAGATTTAAATCTAAACTACTACCAAGTATACTTAAAAGATATTGAAAATACAATTGAAGGTAGTCTATCAGGAAAGTTAAATCAAAATGATATAAATTTAGCCTTAAGCTTTAACAAAGATAACTTAACTTTTAAAAACTACACATTGAAAAAGATTTTAGGAAATGTAAGCCTTTTAAATAAAAATCTAAAATTCTCTGTAAAAGCAGAAGGATTAGAAAGATACAAAAACTTTGGTCTTTCAGCTTCTGGAAGCTACAACTTAGATAAAGAGATTTTTAATCTATCTGTATCGTCAAACTTAGAAAATGAAAATTTACAGCTTAAAGCAGATTTAAGTGCAGAAGGAACTCTTAACGATTACAAAGGCAAACTATCTACAACTATCAAAAATCAAAAGCAGGTAAATCTAATATTTGATTTTAAAGGAAATAAAGATAGACTGCTGGCTTATGGTAAAGATGCTAAAATCTCACATAAAGACTTAAGTTTTAACTTAGGAGAATCTGTAATTACAGTAAATTTTAACAGACAAGACCTTCAAAAAAGCTATGGGGTAGCTATTTTTAAAAACGTTGTCGTAAAAGAAAAAGATATAACTTTAGTTAGTTTTTCAGATTTAAAGATAAATTACACAGATAAGAAAATTTTTGCAGATAGACAGCTGTTTACAGGAACATTTAAAGGAATGGCAGAAAGGTTTTTATATGATTTAGAAAATAACCTGTTAGACGTTGCAGTAAGTGGAGATATGGATAAAAATTATGTAGCTCAAATCATTCAGTATGTGAACTTAGATGGAAAAGTAAAGTTTGCAATGGCTTATAAAGGTAAGCCTGAAGATGTACTTGAAAAAGCATCTTTTAAACTTTATGGAGATAACATCCGTATTAGAACGCCTTACACTTTAAACGTTATATCCTTTGACAAGTTTGATATAACATTAAAAGACAATCTTTTGATAGATATAAAAGGTAGAACAAGGTCATCTTACGGAGACAGTAGTATAGCTATAACAGGTAAATATAACTTAAGGAAAAGAGAAGGCAGTGTATCTGTAATATCTGAACTTCTTCCTATAAAGTATGAAAATATTTATAACGGTGTTGTTTCTACAAATACAGATATAAAGCTTATCCAAGACAAAATTTATATAAACTCTAACACACTTACAACAGGAAAAGCAAGAGTAGAGCCTGAATACTTTAGTAAAGAATCTGGAAGTAAACCTGAAATTTTAAAAAACGTTTATCTTAATATAAAAGTCTCTACCCTCTCACCTATCTTTATAGAGGGAAGCTGGGGAAGAGCTTACGGAGAAGGAAAGTTTGATGTTAAAGGGACAGCTGAAAAACCTATAGTCAACGGTAATTTTAGAATATCTTACGGTAAGATAGACTTTCTAAAAAATAGGTACAACATTGACTTTATAGATGTAAAGCTAACAGACAGTAAAACTTACGTAAACGGAAAACTATCAACAAACGTATCTGGAACTTACATATACGTTAACGTATCTGGAGAAGCTGATAATCTAAAGTACGACTTTTTCTCTACTCCGCCTAAGTCAAAAGATGAGATATTAACATTACTGCTTATCAAAAAAACGCCAGAACAACTTGCATCATCAGGGCTATTTTCGGTAGTTGGAAGTGTGGTAAAGCTACTTGTGCCGTTTAAAAGTACGGGAGAAGAAGAGGAAGGACTTTTTGGAACAGGATTTAATGTAAATGTTTTGCCTACTTATAACCCTGTACAGGGCATTACTTTTAGTGTTTATGTACAAAAGTATTTAACAAGAAAGATATATTTAGGATTTTCAAAGCCTGTTTCTACTACAACTATTATAAACCAGTATGGATTTTATGAAGCAGGATACAGACTTACAGAAAGAAGCTCATTTGTCTTAAGGCTTTATGATAATAAAGCAAAATCTGCTGACTTAACATTTACCCTTCCTTTTGATTTTTAAAACCTGTTTTTTAACATAGTTTTTTAGATTAACAAAATTGTAAAATCTTTTAAAACCTGTTAAGGAGTTTAGATTGAAACTTGTAGAAACTGATTTAGTGTTTTACTTTGAATACGAAAATAAAAAGTCTAAAGATTTTGGATATGTTTTTAATGTAGGACTGCCAAAAGGAGAGTCTGAATACTTTTTGGCAACCGAAGAGATAATAAAAAATAAGCCAGATTATTTAAAACATCTAAAAAATGTAAAATGGGCTATTTATGATAAAAACTTTGAAAGAAAGACAGATTATCACTGTTGGATACATACAGCTGGACTGATAAAAGGGCAATCTATCTACTATAAGGTTGAAGAAAATGGTAAAGAAGCTCTTTTTACCTTAAATGGTCAAAAAACAGAATTTTTTGAAAAGATAAGAGATAGAGGAGCTCTAACTGGAGAAAGTAATTACTTTTGGGGAAAGAAAAACGGAAAGTTTGCCATTTACGATGTAAACACGGGAGAAAAACTTACAGAAGACTTCAAGTCATCTGTTTTAGCAGGAGTTATTTTAGGGAAAGGGACATTTTTTGTAGGGAGCTACGGAGAAGAGATTTTTTACATATTTGATTTAAAAACAGGGGAAAGATTGACAAAAGCCTTTGATGAGCATAAACTTATTGAGATTTTAAAACACGGAGATTTAGAAAGAGCGGTAGATGAGATTGGAAGGTAAAAAGTTGAAGGTGGCTTTTGCAACCCTTGGCTGTCGTATGAACCAGTTTGAGACGTCAGCATTAGAAGACCAGTTTAGTTTAAAAGGTTATGACATTACAGACTTTGAGTCTGTAGCGGACATTTATATAGTAAACACTTGCACCGTTACAAATGACGCGGACAGAACTTCAAGAAAAACATTAAGACAGGCAAAAAGGAGAAATCCTAACGCTATCGTCGTTGCAACAGGTTGCTATGCCCAAGTATCTCCACAAGAGCTTGCAAAAATACCAGAGATAGATTTAGTAATAGGAAACTCTCACAAAACAGCAGTTTTAGAGATAGTAGAAAACTACATAAACGAAAAGTTTGAAAACAAAGTTTTTATAGATAACATCTTTAGGGAAAACGATTTTAAAACATTTTTTATATCAACCTTCTACGAAGGGTCAAGACCAATACTTAAAGTCCAAGAAGGTTGCAACAGTTTTTGCTCTTTTTGTATAATTCCTTTTGCAAGAGGAAAAGTAAGAAGTGCAAAGATACAAGATGTTGTAAACCAAGTAAAATTCCTTGTGGATATAGGTTATAAAGAGATAGTTTTAACAGGAACTCAACTATCCCAGTTTGGATATGACCATAAAGAAGGCTACCTTTTAGACCTTTTAAAACAGCTGATAAAGATAGAAGGACTTTACAGAGTAAGACTTTCATCTATGGGAATAAACGAGCTTGACGACAATTTAATAGACTTTTTAACAACTCAAGAGAAGATAGCCCCACACTTCCACCTGTCTATCCAGTCAGCTGACGATAAGGTTTTAAAAGATATGAAAAGAAACTATACTGTAAAAGAGTACATAGAAAAAGTTGAAAAAATATTGAAAAAAAGACCTGATACCGCTATTGGAACAGATATAATAACAGGATTTCCAACAGAAGATGAAACAGCTTTTAAAAACACTGTAAGGAATGTAGAAGAAATACCTTTTGCATACATTCATGTATTTACCTACTCTATGAGAGACAACACTTCTGCAGTAAAGTTAGGAGACAAAGTCCCGCCACAAGTTAAAAAAGAAAGAACAAAATTGCTTAGAGAGATAGGAGGAAGGAAAAGTATAGAGTTTAGAAAAAGATTTTTAGACAAGGAACTTGAATTTTTAATAATATCAGAAAAAGAAGACTACAAAGTAGGTTTAACAGGAAATTATATCCACGCAAAGATAAGAACAGAAGAACCTTTAAACTCAGTTATAAAAGCTAAACTTACAAAAGTAGGCTATGAAAGGGAAGACAATTTAGCTATTATAGGAGATAGCTATGCCGATACTAACTAAAGATGAAGAAATTAAAGAAGTTTTACAAAACAGCAGAACTGTGGCGGTTATAGGGATATCAAACGACCCTTCAAAACCTAGCTACTTTGTTAGTGAGGTAGTTAAATCTTACGGTTTTAAGATGTACTTTGTAAATCCAAAGTACGAAGGGCAAGAAATATTAGGAGAAAAAGTTTACAAATCAATACTAGACATTCCAGATGAGATAGACATTGTAGATGTTTTTAGAAGACCTGCAGATGTTGTATTTACAGCTGAAGAAGCTTTAAAAAAAGGTTTTAAAACTTTTTGGTTTCAGCCTGGAACTTACAATCCAGAGGTTGCAGAAAAGTTATCAAATCTGGGTTATAACGTTATCTACGACAGATGTATGAAGGTAGAATGTCAAAGATTACTTAAAAAGTAGGAGAGTAAAGATGGCTATTGATAAAAACAAGATTGAGCAAGCAATTAGGTTATTTTTAGAAGGAATAGGAGAAGACCCAAATAGAGAAGGTCTTAGAGATACACCAAAAAGAGTTGCAAAGATGTGGGAAGAGTTTGAAAACCACAGAGAGTTTAACATGACTATCTTTGAAGATGTTGGAAGTTATGATGAGATGGTCGTTATTAGAGATATACAGTTTTTCTCTTTATGTGAACACCACTTACTACCATTTTTTGGTAAAGCCCACGTTGCCTACATACCTGATAAAAAAGTGTGTGGATTGTCTAAAATTGTTAGAGTTGTAAATAAATTCTCATACAGACCACAAGTTCAAGAAAGATTAACTGCAGAAATTGCAGAATTTTTAGAAAAAGAGCTTCAACCTAAAGGTGTTGCGGTAGTAATGGAAGCAGTTCATCTTTGCTATTCTTCAGATACAGAAATACTGACTGATAAAGGGTGGAAATATTTTAAAGATTTAGATATAGAGGATATGGTAGCTCAAGTCAATCCTAATACATTAGAAATTTCATTTGTAAAACCAGTATACTACATTAAATATCCATTTAAAGGCATGATGATTAATTTTAGGAGTAAGTCTGTAGATTTATTAGTATCTCCAGACCATAAAATGCTTTATTCTACAGAATGGATATTTTACAAATCTAAAAATAAAAGATGGATTTCTAAGAAAGCCTATGAAATCAAAGACATCCCTAAAATTATAATCCCTCAAGCAGGAAGAATGCAAGGAAAAGAATTAGAATACATAGAAATTGAAGAAGACTATGATAAGGTTTATTTTGGAAATATAGCAACGAAAACTAGAAAGAAAGTAAAAATAAAAGCTGATACTTTTATTAAGTTTTTAGGTATTTATCTTTCTGAAGGCTCATATCACATAAAGAGTAAAAAAGAATATAAAGTAAGAATAGTTCAAAAGATGAACACCTCTTCCGCTAACGAAATAGAAAAAGTTTTAAAGGAATTACCTTTTAATTACAAAGTCTATCAAAGAAAGAATGGAACAGTAGAATATGTAATAAATTCAAAAGCTTTAACTAAATATGTGGAAAAATTTGGAAAATCTGCGGACAAGTACATACCAGAATTTATTTACTCACTATCAGAAAGACAGAAAAAATTGTTCTTAGATTATTTTATATTGGGAGATGGACATCTAAAGTCTGATGGAAAAACTTTTCATTTTGTAAGCAAATCAAAAAAACTCATTGATGGTATTCAAGCAATTTATGCAACATTAGGAGTAGCAACAACTGTTTACGAACATAGATATAAAAATGGAAAAGTTTACTACAGGTTAGAAACAAGGAAAGATAAAAGAGGAAGGGACAAGTACTACTCTATGGTTAGAGAAGTAGAAGATGTTCCTTATAACGACTATATATATTCTGTAACTGTTCCAGAAGGTTATATATTAGTTAGAAGAAATGGCAAAATAGCAATATCTGGAAATTGTATGGCTATGAGGGGAGTTAGAAATCCAGATTCAGTTACGGTAACGAGTAAGTTAACAGGAAGATTCCTTGAATGTCAAAAAACAAGGGAAGAGTTTTTAAACTTGATAAACTCCCATAAAAAGTTATAATAGTTTAATTAAAAAACTAAAGAGGTTATTAAAATGCTAAATGATAAAGATTTGATGAAAAATCCTTTTATGACAAACGAAAAATTTGCCCAGCAGTTTGACTTTTTAAAGGAAGAAGGAGAGTTTGATAGAATATTAAAAATACTCACAGTCCCAGCAAGAAGTGGTATATACCTATCAAGGTTTGATATTAAGGATATAGGTTTAGCTTTGGGAATTAGCGTCCCAGTTAGAGAAAGAAAAGAGATGTTAAAAGACCTTTTTTACTACTCAAAACAGATAGATAAAATGAAAGAGTTTTTAGATTTACTTATTCAGTACACAAATGCAAAAATTAGCCAGTATAGAGAGCTCCAAGAAGCTTTTCCAAAAACAAGTCAAATAATACAAGGATGGATTGACAAAGCGGAAAAGTTAATCTCATTCATAGAAAACCTTAAAAAAGAAATTGATATATACAAGGCAGTTTAATGCTTGGTATAGATAGACTTCTACAAAAGATTTTCAACAAAAAGAAAGATGAAGAGTTAGACTTACAGATTAAAGAAAACTACATACACGGCCTTATATTTTATAACTCTTACTTTGATATTTTAGTAAAAGCCCTTCCACGAGGTTCGTTTTGCTTTATAGTTGGAGGATGGGTAAGAGACAGACTTATCAACAGACCACTGGGAAAAAATATAGATATAGACTTTATCGTTACAGCTCCTCCCATGGAAGTGGCAAAAAATTTAAAAAAATACATAAACGGCTCTATCTTTCAGTTTGAAAAAGAAAAAACAGTTGCAACATTTATCTTTCAAGAAAACGAATACAACTACAGATTTGATTTTTCATATCTTGATATATCAGATATTTTAACATCTGATTTAAGTTATGAAGAAAAAGAAGAAAAAATATTAGATAGACTTATACAAGACTTACTTAGTAGAGACTTTACTATAAATGCAATAGCTGTTAACTTTGATGATACTTCTGGACTTAGTGCTTCCCACACTACACTTATAGACCCTTCAAACGGTTTTAAAGATATTCAGGAAGGTATTGTAAAACCTATATCCTTTGAAAATATAATCAAAGACCCAGTTAGAATACTTAGAGGATACAGACTTGCATTAGAGTTAGAGTTTAAGTTAGATAAAGAGTTTGAAAAATTTGTAAAAAACAATACAGACCTTTTAGAAAAAAGCCCTAAAGAGCGTATCAGAGATGAGTTATTAAAAATATTGTCAAATGAAAACTCCTACTCTACATTAGAAAAACTTAAAGAAAATAAAGTTTTATCAAAAGTAATTTCTCAAGGCTTAGAAGAACTATCAACTTATAAAAACACAGAAGAAATATTAAAAAAAAATTTGATTTTATAGATGAAAGACTTAAAGAAGATTTTGGAAAGATTTACTTTTATCAAAGTTTTACAGATATAACTTTTTTAAAGTTGACAGCCCTCTTATTTAACCTTGATGAGACTGAGTTTGAAAAAGTGTGTAAAGAAAAACTTCTCTTACCTGAAAAAGTGTATAGATTTATGAAGCAGACAAGGAAGGCATCTGTAGAGATTTTAAAAGGTCAGTATAGAGACTTTTTTCAAATGAACCTCTTTTGGTATAATTATAAAGATGTAGCAATTTACAGTTTTATAATAGTTTTAAGTGTTAAAGCTCAGATAAAGGACTTTATAATCAATATTCAAAAACATTACTTTCAAAACTACTTAGGTAAAATAGTAGACAAACCACTTTTATCTGGAAGTGAAATAATGAGAATTTTAAATTTAAAGCCTTCTAAAGAAGTGGGAATTATAAAAGAAAAGTTAATTTTAGCTCAGCTTAAAGGAGAAGTAAAAACGAAGGAAGAAGCAATAAAATATTTACTAAACTTGGAGGTAGAATCGTGAAGAAATTTTCAGCTGTTTTATTAGCAGGATTGTTGTTTAGCTGTGGAGAGGTGCAAAAAGTAGAAATTCCGAAAGACAAGGAAGAAAAGATTGTGCAGGTAGGAGACAGTGCGTCAATGAAACTTCTAAAAAGTTTAAAAAGTGAGCTTATGAGTGCTATGCAAAAAGGTGGTTTAGACGAAGCTGTAACTGTTTGCAACAAAAAAGCTATGGAAATTACATCTCAGATAGAAAAAGAAACAGGGTACTCAATGAAAAGAACTACTTTTAAGTATAGAAATCCAGCTAATGCACCTGATAAGTATGAGGCAGAAGCTCTAAAATACTTTGAAGAAAACATAAAACAGGGTAAAATGCCTTCTTACTACATTCAAGCATTAAATGATAACGGAAAAGTTGTGTATAGATATTACAAACCTTTAAAAGTTGAAGGAGTTTGTTTAACTTGCCACGGAGACCCTAATCTTATGGATAAAAAGTTAGTTGAAAGAATCAAAACTCTTTATCCTAATGACAAAGCTGTAGGATACAAAGAAGGTGATTTTAGAGGATTAGTTAGAGTATCTATTCCTGCTGATAAGATATAATCTATTATATAGGGGGCATTAAAGCCCCCCTTTTTATTTAAAGAATTTACTCTTCTACTACTTCAGTAACTAAAGCACCAGATGGGCACTCTTCAGTTACTTCAAGAACTCTTTGTGCTAACTCTCCTTCTATGATAGCGCCATCTCCACCTACTTCTGCTTTAACTTGAGCTGTACCATCTCCAGAGTCTTCGTATACTTCTGGAACTTCATCGTAGCAAAGAGCGCATGCTGTGCAGAGATCTTTGTCAACTTGAACTTTTACCTTCATAACAAACCTCCTGTAATAAAATTTATTAGGCTCAAATAGTATAACCCAATATATGTCAATTTTCAATTATAACAATGTTTGAATATTTGAATAGTATCTGTCTAAAAACTCTTTCTTAAATATTGAAAAACTACTATTCTTTATAGCTTGTCTTACATCTTCCATTAATTTTAAGTAAAATCTTAAATTGTGTATAGTTCCTAAGATGTAAGCGGTTATTTCTTCAGCATTATACAGATGTCTTAAGTATCCTTTTGAAAAGTTTTTACAGGTATAACAATCACACAAAGGGTCTACAGGAGTGTCGTCAAGTTTGTACTTTGCCGATTTTATATTTATCTTTCCAAAGTGGGTAAAGAGGGTTCCATTTCTACCGTTTCTGGTTGGTATTACACAGTCAAACATATCAATGCCTCTGTCTATAGCTTCAAGAAGGTCCTCTGGCGTTCCAACTCCCATTAAATATCTGGGTTTATTCTCAGGAAGTAAAGATGCTACAACCTCTGTCATAGAGTACATAAACTCTTTGGGCTCTCCTACGGATAAGCCTCCTATAGAGTATCCATCCATATCAAGGTCTATAGTTTTTAGCGTGCTTTCTTTTCTTAAATCTTCATATACTGAACCTTGAATTATTCCAAACAGAGCTTGGTTAGGATTTTTCTTGGCTTGTTTAGACCTTTTTAGCCACCTAACTGTCCTTTCTAAACTTTCTTTTGCATACTGATGGCTACAAGGGTAAGGAGGGCATTCGTCAAGAGGCATCATTATATCACTGCCTATAATCTCTTGAATTTCTACTACAAACTCAGGGGTAAAAAAGTGCCAAGACCCATCTAAATGAGACTTAAACTTAACTCCTTCCTCTGTTATTATAACTTGCGCTTTTTGCTTTCCTTCCTTTTCTTTTCCTGCAGATAGAGAAAATACTTGATATCCACCACTGTCAGTTAAGATAGGTTTTTTCCAAGAAGAAAAGTTGTGAAGTCCATTAAACTTTTTTAAAACTTCTAATCCTGGTCTTAAGTAAAGGTGGTAAGTGTTTCCTAATATAATCTGGGCTTTAATATCTTCTTCAAGATGTTTAATTGTAGTAGCTTTTACAGTTCCTTGAGTTCCTACTGGCATAAAAATAGGTGTTTCTATCTCGCCGTGAGGTGTGTATATTTTACCAAGTCTTGCATTACCGTCTTTTTTTATAAGCTGAAATTTAAACATTCTTTATATTCTGTCCTTTAGAGCTTCTACAACATCTTCAGGAGTGTAAAATATCTCTTGGTTTCCTGTTTTCATCTCTTTAAGCTCGTACTTGTCTGATACAAAAACTACAAAATCAGATTTTAATTTATCTGCAGTTTTAAGCATAGATTTTAAACTTCCTTCTTTTAAGAGTGTTTCTGTCTTTAACCCGTTATTTCTTAGAGATTCTGCAAAAGAGAGAGCTTGGATGTTGTAATCTGGTGTGATAGGTAGGACAGTTATTAGTGGTTTTTCGGCAGGTAAGTCTTTCACAAGTAAAATAAGTCTCTCTATTCCAGCTGCAAAGCCTAAGGCAGGTGTAGGAGGTCCTCCAAGTTGCTCTACAAGGTTGTCGTATCTACCTCCAGCTGCTACTGTCCCTTGGGCTCCTATCTGGTCTGTTATAAACTCAAAAACAGTATCTGTGTAATAGTCAAGACCTCTTACTAATCTTGGATTTTCTGTAAATTCCACATTTAACGCTTTTAGGTACTCTTTTAATTGTGTAAATCTTTTTTCTGATTCTTCTGTTAGAAAGTCTGTTATTTTTGGTGCATCTTTTGTTATTTGTTTACAGCTTTCTACTTTACAGTCTAAAACTCTTAATGGGTTTGTGTTTATTCTGTTTTTACACGTTTCACATAGATTGTTTTCATACTGTTTTAAGTAATTTACAAGCTCTTGGGTGTAATTCTTCCTTGATTGAAAATCTCCAAGAGAGTTTATCTCAAGTCTAAAATCTATTTTTAATTTTTTTAATATTTTATAAACCATACTTATTAATTCTGCGTCTGCTGTAGCAGAAGATGTTCCAAAGATTTCAGCTCCTATCTGGTGAAACTGTCTATATCTTCCTGCTTGAGGTCTTTCGTATCTAAACATAGCTCCTTCGTAAAAGAGTTTGTGGTATCCTCCTTCCGCGTACATCTTTTCTTCTATGTAAGCCCTTACACAGCTTGCAGTTCCTTCAGGACGTAGTGCAACTTCTCTACCACCCTTGTCTAAAAATACGTACATCTCTTTTTGGACTATATCTGTAGCTTCTCCTACTGACCTTTTAAAAAGTGATATATCTTCTACAAAAGGAAGTATTATCTCTTTAAAGTTGTATTTTTCAAAAGTTTCTCTAAATGTGTTAACTATGTATCTGTACTTTTTTGCGTTTTCTCCGTAGATATCTTGAAATCCTCTGACTTTCTGTATCTTATTCAAATTAACCTCCACCTACAAAATGAACTATCTCTACTTTATCTCCTTCTTTTAGTTTGTAGGTATCAAACTGGTCTTTTGGTATTACATCAAAACCTACTGCTACAGCGATGGCAGAAGATTTTATTCCTAAAATTTTTATCAGCTGTGATATAGTTAACTCATCTTTATCAAACTCTTTTTCTACACCATTTACTATCAGCTTCATTTTAAACCCTCACATTCCTATAATGTTATAACCTGCATCTACGTATAATATTTCTCCTGTTATTCCTGATGCAAGGTCTGAACATAGAAATAGTGCGGCGTTTCCTACCTCTTCTATACTTACAGCTTTTCTTAAAGGAGACCTTTCTATAGCCACTTTTTGTATATCTCCAAAGTCAGATATTCCCATTGCAGCTAACGTTTTAATAGGACCTGCAGATATACAGTTTACTCTAACTTTTTTTAACACCCCTAAATCTCTTGCCAAGTACTTGACAGAAGCTTCTAAGGCTGCTTTTGCAACCCCCATAACGTTATAGTTGTAAATTACTTTTTCAGCTCCGTAGTAGGATAAAGTAAGGAAGCTTCCACCTTCATTTATAATAGGAAGAAATTCCCTTGCTATTGCTGTAAAAGAGTAAACACTTATATCCATTGCCTGTAAAAACGATTCTCTATCTACTTTGTAGTAGTAATCTTTTAAATACTCTTTATTGGCGTAAGCAATAGAGTGAACGATTATGTCAATGCTTCCCCACTTTTCTTTAACAGTGTTTACTAAGTTTGTAATTTCTTCATCTTTTGACACATCACACTTTACAACTAAATCTGCGTTAAACTCTTGGGCTATAGGTCTTACTCTTTTTTCTATTCTTTCATCTAAGTAGTTAAATCCTAAAGTAGCTCCATTTTCGTAAAATACTTTTGCTATACCGTAGGCTATACTTTTGTCGTTAGCTACTCCAAGGATTAATGCTTTTTTGTTCTCTAAAATCTTCAACTTTATCCTCCTGTAAACCAAAATCTATAATTGACGAAGCTATGAGATACATAAGTCCTATTGCTACGGCGGTTGATAAACTTGTTCCACCTGACCTGGCTATTTCTACTGTTTTTTGTCTTTCGTCTTGAATACTTTCCTTTATATGTTTTATCTTAGATTTTGCATACTGGTAATAAAGATAATTTCCAAACATTCCTATAAACACAGATATTAGAATATTGGTTATTCCTATAACCAAAGGGTGTGTCTTCATGACTACCTGTACATATTGAAGTATTAGGCTAAATACGATGAAACCAAAAGCATGGGGATACATTTTTCTGTATCCAAACCATAAAAGTCCAAAGAAAAATGCCGACCAGTTCCAGCTTATCTTATTTTCTTCTCCAAGCTCTTCCCATTTTGCTATGTAGTAATCTGCGTTTTTACCTACAAACAGCCGTAGCTCTTCCCTTTCCTCTATCGTCATTTAACTTCCCATAGTTGCTTTTTCGTTTTCGTTGTATATTGCTTCCCAGCCTACAGGTGTTTTGAAAACTCTTATACATTTTATTTTTCTATTTTCATCAAGTTCAAACCAATGTCTTGCTCCTGCTGGTACAACTATTAACTCTCCAGCTTCTACATGGATATCTACTATATCATCTTCTATTTTTACAGGGAATATTCCACTGCCATCAACTACAAACCTTACTTCATCATCTATATGGTGATGCTCTCTTTTAAACTTTTCCATAAGTGCATCTAAATTAGGTGTTTTGTCTGATAAAACTACTATATCCTCTGTGATGTATCCCATCTTTTGTTTTAACTCATCTAACTCTGGTTTGTACGCTTCAATTATTATCCTTTGATTTTCTTCATCTATGTCGTAATTTTTTCTAACTTCTTCATCAAGTCTGTCTATTCCCCATCTATCGTAGATAACACCGTACTTTTCTAAAAAAGACTTTATTTCTTCTGGATTTTCTATAACTCTACCACTTTTTCTAAAAACTAACTTTGCCATGTTTATGTCCTCCTTACCATATGTCTTTAGTGGATTTAAATAATATAAGATTTTTCATAAGCTCGAATATAAACTCAAATGCTTCAACGTGCCTTTTTGCCTCAAACTCGTTTCTTCCCCAGCAGTATATACCGTGGGTTTTTATTAAAACCGCTGGAACTTTTGGATTTATAACCTTTCCTGTTTCTTGGGCTAACTTATTTAAATCAAAGTAGTTTTCCACTATTGGAACTTCTATCTCTGCGTTTTCTTCCCATATGTCTAATGCTTTTATCATTTCTAAGTCTTTTATTTTTACTTTTGAATCTTGTGCATAGATGTAGGATATAAAGTTGTTGTTTGGGGTGTGTATGTGGATAACACACCCTGCATCTGTTTTTTGATAGATGTAAGAGTGTATCATAGTTTCTGCAGATGGTTTCATTCTTGTTTTTTCTATGGGCTTTCCATCTTTATCAACAAACATTACATCTTCATGGCTAACGGTACCTTTATCTTTTCCTGAGGTCGTAACTGCAAAGATAAGAGGATCATCGTGGAGTTTGTAAGAGAGATTTCCACTTGTTGCAGGAAACCAGCCTTTGTTGTAAAGTTTAATTTTTAAATCATTTAAAACGTTAACAGCTCTCTGCTTTTCTTCCTGATAAAGTCTCTCTGGCATAAAAGACCTCTAAGTGCGTTTGTAAAAATATATTTTATCATAATTCCTTAAATATAGAATAATAAGAAATTATTTGTTTAATAAAGATGTTAATGAGTTAACAAACTAAAGTTATTTACAATCTTTTTATATTTTGCTAAATCTGACACAATATCAGGAATATAGTTTCTTTTACCTAAGTCAAATGTTTCTTTTGTTAAAACAGAAATAATATCTGAAAGGTCTTCTCTTTTGTTCCAGTCAAATATTTCTAAGGCTATGATATTGTCATTTTCATCATAATCTATAACAAACCCTTCATTTTCAAAATGTTCACTATCTACTGGATTTTTGCCTAAAACTCTTATGGTAGCTATATCGGTTTCAGGATCGTAATGGAATTCTAACTGCATAGTCCTCTCCTTTTTAAACCTCTATCAAAAAATACTGTCATAACTATTAATATATTATCTTTTTTCTCAACAACAACCTTTAAACATCTCCCGTTTATCTTCTTTATTCTATTTTCCCTGTTGGCTATCTTGTCCTGAAAAATAAAGTCAGGATTTTGTATGGCATCCATTACAGTATCCAAAGTAATATCTAAAGGAGCTTCGGATTTTCTAATGTTAAATTGTTTCCAAAAGTGCTCTGTAAAAACTATTTCGTATTTTTCCATAAAGCTACCATTATATAAATTCCATATATTGCAAATGTTTATATTGGAAAAATTAGTATTTTATCATAATCTTGATTTGTAGCGGAAAAGGGTCTATTATAAAGTGCATAAATACATATTTTAACAACTTTTATCTACCATAAAGATTCATCAGGTCAAAAATCCTGAGGTTATACTGGTAAAGTATAGAGGTGTAAGATAGTTGAGTGTTTAGGTAGTTTGATTGGGACTCTAAGACTTCTAACGTGTTTGCGATGTTTGCTTTAAATCTCTCAGTAGATAGTCTCATAGACTCTTTTGCAACTTTTAAGTTTTCTTCTTCTGCTTTTAGTTGATTTTCGAGAGCTTGAAGGTCTATCTTTGCCTTTTTTATCTCTGTTTCTACTTGTTTTATTTTATCTTGGAGCTGTATTTCATACTTTGACTTGTCTGTTTTTGCCTGTAAAACTCTGCTGTCTTTTGCCATACCATCAAAGATGTTCCAGTTTAAAGAAAGGCCCAAGTTATAACCTTTTTTCCATACTTCTGTAGTTGAAGGGAATTTAACCTGATTGTTAGTCTGGTAATTTGCAAATAATGATAAGTTAGGATAGTTAGCTGATTTTTGGTACTCTACCTGTTTTTCAGCCGTTTGTATTTGAGATAGTAAAACTTTTATTTCTGTATTGTTTTTAATGTCTTGGTTTTCCTGCGGAATTTCTAACTTTTGAAGACTACCTTCTGGTGGCGTAATATCGTCTAACATTAGAAATCTTTTTAGGTCTTCTATAGATTTTTCATAGTTTGCTTTTGCAAGTTGGTAGTCTGATACTGCAGTTTGGAGCTGAGAAGAAGCTCTCATGTAGTCATACTTTGCAAGTAATCCTGCTTTATACTTTCCTTCAACATATTTAAAGTTTTCTTCCCAGTATTTTAAGTTTTCCTGTTTTATCTCCATAACTTGTTTGTAATAAAGACTTGTTAAAAATAATCTTCTTGCTGTGTCTTTTACTTTTTGAATTACGTCTTGTTTTATTGTTTTTTGAAGTTCTAAACTTTGTTTTGAAAGTTGTAAAAGATTTAACACTTGGTAATCAAATATTTTTTGTGTTAATCCTATCTTTGCCGAGTATTGATTTTTAGGTGTAAAACCAGAAATGTAGTTAGGATCCCATCTTGTGTAAGTTCCAGTTAAGGCTACTTGTGGATATATATTACTGTAAGCTTCTTTTATTTGATACTTTACTTTTTCTATGTCTTTGTCTGAAAGTTTTATGTTTGTGGCGTTTTTTTCTGCAATAGATAAAACTTCATCGTAAGTAATAGCAAAGGAACTGGAAAAGGATATTAAAAATGTAAATAGTATTCTTTTCATTTTACTCCCTCTGGTTGTTGTACTACTTTAACTGGCATTCCATCTCTTACATTCATAAGATTAGACACTATAACTTTATCGTAAGGTTTTAAATCTCCAGACAGATAGACATAACCATATTCCTGTCTTAAAACGTTAACTAAAACTTTTTGAGCTTTTGAATCTACAACTTTGTAAACAAAATTTTCATTACCTGCAAGTTGGACTGAATCTTCTGGTAGTTTATAACCTTCTACTTTGTCAACTAAGATTTTAGCCTTTCCATACATGTTTTCTTTCAGTAAGCCATCTTTATTGTCAAGTAAAACTTTCACAACAACTAAATTATTTTCATCTAATGAAGATGATATATAGTCTACTTTACCTTTCACAGTGCCTATTCCGTCTACATCTATCTCAACCTCTTTGCCTAAAGAAAGATTTTTTACATACTGTTGAGGAAGTTCAAAAACTGCCCATATAGGATTTAGCTTTAGTGTGTAAAACATTTCCTTTTGACTGTCAACGTAATCTCCTATACTAACATACCTTTTATCTAAGTATCCATCAAATGGAGCTCTTATAATAGTTTCATTTTTCTGTCTTTTATACTCTTTTAAGGTTGCTTTTGCAGAGTTTAATTGATTTAAAGCTACTTCCATATCTGTTTTTGCATTGTCTAACTCTTCTTTTGCTATCAGCTCTTTTTCATAAAGCTGTTTTCTTCTTTCGTATATTGCTTTTTTGTTTAGGTAATTTGCTTCAAGCTGGTTTATAACTGCAAGTTGAGATTCTACTTGATAATCTTCTTTTTCAGGTTGGACAACTGCTAATGGCTGTCCTGCCTTTACAAAGCTTCCTTCTTCTACAAATATCTTTTCAACTCTTCCACTTACTTGCGGTTTTAGTTTTGCAGAGGTTTTTGCTTGTAAAATTGCATTTGCAGTGTAGTATATAGGCACTTCTTGTTTTTCTGGAGTGATAACTTTGACAACAGGAGCTGGTTTTTGAGGTTTTTGATCTGTTTGACTTTTTGATTTTTTCTCTATAGATTTAATTATAAGTAAAGCTACTGCAATGATAGCTACAACCGAGATAGCAGTAATAATAACTTTTTTGTTCATAACTTCCTCTCTTGACTGATTTGTCAGTCATATTATAAAATAAAGAGACAAAACAGTCAAGGAGTTTATAGATGTATAGATTTTTTATCAGAAGACCGATAACAACTTGGATGTTCATCTTGTCCTTTATAATAGCTGGGCTTTATGCTTTAAAGTATATACCAGTAGATAGAAACCCAGACGTTGACTTCCCAGTAGTATCAATAAGCACAACCTACGCAGGAGCAAACCCATACGTAATAGATACTAACATAACAAGGAAGATAGAAGATGAACTTGCAACTATAAGTGGTATAGAAGCTATAAATTCTTCAAGCTATACAGGAGTATCAAGGATAACTGTAACATTTGACCTTGATAAAGATATAGACATTGCAGCCCAAGAAGTTAGGGATGCAGTTAACAGGGCTCAAAGACAGTTTCCTCCTAACACAGACCCTCCAGTGGTAAGAAAGGTAGATACATCTTTAGCTCCTATTATGGCTATTCTCCTTCATGGATATGCAGATTACGGTACTTTATCTTACCTTTCAGATAAAGTTTTAAAAAGAGAGTTTGAAAGGGTTCAAGGTGTTGGTGAAGTTGATTTAGGAGGATTTAGAGACTATGTAATGTGGGTTAGAATAGACCCTTTAAAGCTGGCAGGGTTTAAACTGACTCCTAAAGACGTGATAAATGCATTAACATCTAACAACGTGGAGATTCCGTCAGGAAGAATTGATAGTAAAGACAGAGAGTACGTTTTAAGAGTTTACGGTAAGGGAAGGTCTCCTCAAGAGATAGAAAACATAATAATAAAAAATAATGTAAGGATAAAAGATGTAGGCAGAGCAGAGTTTACGTTCGATGAAAAAAGAGGATTGGTAAGGTTTAAGGCGTTAGATTCAAAAGAGGCAGAACCTGGTATAGCTATAATCATATACAAACAGTCAAAAGAAAACACTGTGGCGGTAGCCAAAAGAGTTATAGAAAAGATGAACGAGCTTAACAAACAGCTCCCACAAGGTTTAAGACTTGATATAAACTATGACGCTTCTACCTTTATAGAAAGAAGTGTAAACGATGCTCTTCACGAAATTGTACTTGGATCTATACTTACTGCCTTTATGGTCTTTTTATTCTTAGGAAGCTTTAAGATGACATTTATACCTTCTATGGCTATTCCTGTATCAATCTTAGGAGCAATAACAGCCTTATTTTTCCTTGGACAGTCTTTAAATACTTTTACACTACTTGGCTTAGCTGTTGCGGTTGGACTTGTTATTGACGATGCTATAGTCGTAATGGAAAGTATATACAGAAGAAATGAAGAAGGTTTAAAATCAGTAGAAGCTGCAGAAAAAGGAACAAGGGTTGTTATATTTGCTTTACTTGCATCTACAGCTTCTCTAATTGCTATTTTTGTGCCAGTATTATTTTTAAAGAGTGTTATAGGAAAGTTTTTCTTTGGTTTTGCTTTAACATTGATAGTTGCAATTGCTATATCTTACATAGTTTCTTTAAGCTTTACTCCTATGATTTCAGCAAGACTGGTTGAAGTAGGAGAAAAGAATATCTTCCAGAGAGCTTACGATAAGTTTGAAAACTGGTTTGATAAAGCCTTAAGATGGTCTTTAAATAACAAAGTTATAGTTTTAGCAATCTCTTTGGCAACGGTAATAATCGGTTTTAAGCTGGTATCTATCACTCCAAAAGAGTTTACGCCTACTGTTGACGAAGGAAGGTTTTTAGTAAGGTTTGAAACACCTACTGGGTCTTCTTTTGATTTTGTTGATAAAAAGGCCAGAGAGCTTGAAAAAATAGTATCAAGCAATCCCTATGTACTGCGTTATGGAGTTGCTTTTGGTGAAGGTATTGCAGGAAGACCTACGGTTAACGGTGGAATATTCTTCATAACCCTTAAAGATAGGTCAACAGGCAGACCACATCAAAAAGTTATTATGGATCAATTTAGAAAAGCCTTTGCAAAAGTAAGTGATGTTAGAGCTATAATAGATATCCCTTCTGCAGTAGGACCAAGAAGTGGTAGGTCAGCTGATATTATGTACGTAATAAAAGGAACAGATTTAAATGAGCTTGCAAAAGTATCTTCTCAACTTGAAAGTAAACTCAGACAAACTCCTGGTTATACAGACATAGACACCGACTTAAGAATAAATCAGCCTGAAGTAAGAATTGAAATAGATAGAGATAAAGCTTTAAATTTAGGAGTGTCAGTAGAAGATATAGCAAACACTCTTAACTTTTTATTTGGTAAATACAAGATAGGAACTTATGAAAAAGGGTCTGAAAGTTATAACTTCTATATGAAAGCTGATGAATCCTTTTTAACAAGCTTTGATAATCTATCTAAGATTTATGTAAGGGCAAAAGATGGGTCTTTAGTACCATTGTCATCTCTTATTACTTACCAGCTTGCACCTGGGTATAACGTTATAAACAGGTATAACAGACAGTATGCAGTTACACTTTATGCAAACGTGACTGGTGGTAAATCTGTAGGAGAGGGTGTTGTAGAAGTTGAAAATATGATAAAACAAGTCCTACCAGCAGGCTATACTTATGAAATAGGTGGTCAAACGAAAGAGTTTAAAAGGACGTTTGACTATTTAGGGATAGCTTTATTAGTGGCTATAATAGCTGTTTATATGGTCTTAGCTTCTTTATTTGAAAGTCTTATTCATCCTTTTACTGTTTTATTAACACTTCCTTTTGCTGTATCAGGTGTTTTTGGTTTAATCCTACTTACAGGACAGACCTTAAACGTAACTTCTTACATAGGAATAATACTTTTAATAGGACTTGTAACGAGAGATAGTGTTTTATTTATAGAAAGAATAATTCAGCTGAAAAAAGAAGGCTTAGACACTTTAAGTGCAATCCTACAAGCAAGGAAAGAAAGACTAAGACCAATCCTTATGACAACCTTAACCATATTTGCATCTTTGATACCTGTATCCTTAGGGCTAACAGAAGGGTCAGAGATGAGACAACCACTTGCAATAGCGGTTATAGGTGGACTGATAACAGCATTACCACTTAGTCTTTTCGTAATACCTATAATGTACATAATCATTGACAAAATTAGATTTTTAGTAAAAAAGGTGGATAAAAACAGTTGACAAAAACAATAAAATCATATAAAAAACTATACAAAACTATAAAGAGCTAAAGATGATAACCCTACACTGCAAACTAACTTTCGAAAATGATAAAGACAGACAAACATTAGAAGACCTAATGAGAAAATTTTCATCTTGCTATAGATACGCATTTAATAGACTACTTGAAGGACACACAAGAAAAGACCTTAAAAAACATCTACAAAAACTATTTAACCTAAACTCAAGATACTGCGACGATGCAATATTCAAAGCACAAAGCCTCATAAACCTATGTAAAGAAACAGGACAAAACCCACAAAAAGTTATATTCGGCGGTAAAAGACTATTTCAGCTCCTTAAAAACAAACACCTAAACGGAAAAGACAGAGAAAAAATAAAACAAAAATGGCAAGAAAGAAGAAAAGCATGTCTACACTCAAGAGGAGACAAAACAAAAAAAGGCAATCTCAACACAAGAATAGAGTTTGAAAAAGACAGTCTAATACTTAGGATAAATGTAGGAGAAAAAAACTGGATAAAAGCAAAAATAAAAAGGACAGTAAACAGACCAAGCGATAAATGGACAAACTTTATAGCAGATTTACTACAAGCAGAAAAAACAAAAGAATACTTCCCATACTCAGTAGAGATAAGAAAGATAAACGATAACTTCTATGCATTCATAAGCTACGAAGAAGAATTACAAAAAGAACCGATTATAACAAAAGAAAACGGAGTAATAGGAATAGACGTAAATGCAAGCCCATTTCACATAGCAATAGCAACAGTGAAAACAGATGGCAACCTACAAGCAGTAGAAAGAATATCACTACATAAGTTAATAAACAAGACAAAAAATCAAAGAGAATACCTATCTTGGCAGATAGCACATCAGATTGTAGAGTTAGCCATAATACAAGACAAAGCAATAGCGATAGAGAGATTAAAAGAGATAAAAAAAGGAAACAAAGGAGATGGAAATAAAAAGCTGAGAAAAAGATTACAACAATGGATATACAAAGGGATACTTGAGAAGATAAAAGCACTTGCTAAAAGAAAACAAATAGAGGTAATAGAAGTAAACCCAGCATATACATCAGTAATAGGGTCATTAAAGTATGCACCGCAGTATAACTTAGACAAAGACACAGCAGGATCATTTGTAATAGGAAGAAAAGCATTAGGATATAAAGAAAGTTTGCCAAAGAATTACGAAAAACTAATAACAGACAAAGAATATTTAAACTTTGCGATAGAGAGACTACAAGAAGAAAAACAAAAAACACAAGAAAGATTAAAAGAAGAGAAAAACCAATACAAGAAAAAACCACTCAAAAGCAAGATAGATGAATTGAATAAGCAATTAAAAATAATACAAAGCCTTTACAGTGAGCCACAGACCCAAGAATTTGTCAACCTGAGGAAGGAACAGATGAGGGGCTTGTATTGGGCAAGCTACAAACTGTGGCAAGTTGTAAAGGTAGCCCTTGCTATCCCTATTCTTGGTAAGTCTCTTAACAGAGATTTATCACCCTTAAAGCCAATACTGGTAAATGGGGAGTGGGATAGGGTAGCGAGTAAATCGTGTTTCAAAACCAATTTAGCATAAGACGATTTGAAACACGATTTAGGGTTAGCTCCTGTTTCTTGGGACAGGGGCTATGGTGGGAGCAAAATACCGCCAGCTGGGGAGAGCTCCCATCTGAAGAAGGCGGAATACAAATACCCCAGCCCAGAGTGTTAGTTTTATACACTTTGGATAACCAGGTATAAACCATGCACGATTTTGAATTTCACAACCCAACTAAGATAATATTTGGAAGAGGAAAAGAAAACCTTATAGGTAAAGTGTTAAAGGAAGATGGTATTAAAAAAGTATTGTTTGTTTACGGACAGTCTTCCATAAAAAAAACTGGCTTATACGATAGAGTTGTAAACAGTCTTAAGGAGAACGCAGTAGATTTTGTAGAACACGGTGGAGTAAAACCTAACCCTGTTTTATCCCACACAGGGGAAGGAATAGAGAAGGCAAAGAGGGAAAAAGTAGATGCAATTCTATCTGTAGGTGGCGGGTCGGTTTTAGACGAGGGTAAAGCTATAGCAGTAGGAGCTGTAGCAGATAAAGATGTATGGGCGTTTTTTAAAGGAGAGCCTATAACAAACGCTTTACCAAACTATACTATCCTTACGTTAGCAGCAACTGGAAGTGAGATGAACGGTTATGCAGTTATAACAAACGAAGAAACACAGGAAAAGTTGTCTATATCTTCAATTTTGATATATCCAAAAGTATCAATTCTTAATCCAGAATTAACCTTTACAGTATCTCCACAGTATCAAGCTTATGCAGCTGTAGATGCGATAGCACACACTATAGAGTGGTACTTTACCTGCACTGTTTGTCCTAACTTACAAAATAGACTTGTTGAAAGTATAGTTAAAACTGTGATGGAAACTACAGAAAAAATACTTGAAAACCCACAAGACTACAATGCCAGAGCTGAGTTTATGTGGGCTGCCACTCTTGCACTTAACGGCACAACGAGGACAGGTTATGCAGGAGGTGTTTACGTAAACCACATGATTGCTCACTCTCTTGGAGCTCTTTACGACTTACCTCACGGGGCTTGTTTATCTATTGTAATTCCTGCTTGGATGTGGTGGTACAAAGATAAAAATCCAAGTCAGTTTGAAAGATTTGCAAAAGAAATCTTTGGATTAAACAACAAAGAAGAAGGAATTAAAGCATTAAAAAGATGGTTTAAAAAGATAGGATCTCCAGTAGCTCTTCAAGATGCAAACATACCTTCATCTGATATAGATAAGATAGCAAACCACGTTTACCACACAACAGCAGTTCTTTGGGGATTAGATAAAGTCTACACAGTAGATAAGATAAAAGAGATTTTATACCTTGCATTAAGGAGTAATGTAGAGTGAAAGTAGAAACAAGAGAAAAACTCTTAGAGTCAGCAAAAGAACTTTTTTCAAAAAAAGGCTACTACGAGACAAAAATATCAGACATAGTAGAAAAGTCAGGCGTAGCTCAAGGGACTTTTTACATCTACTTTAAAAGTAAAGAGGAGATATTTTTAGAGCTTGTAAAATCACTTCACGAAGACCTTATAAAAAAACTTGAAAAATATATAACCTTAGAAAAAGAATGTGAAGTTTTAATAAAAGATTTTGTAAAAGAGTTTTTAACAGAAGTTTACACAAACAAAGAAATAGCAGATATATTCTTTTCTCAGCTCCTTGGACTAAACCAAGAGTTTAAAAAACTTTACATAAAAAAGATATCAGACATACAAAACCTTATTTTTAAAGTATTAAACAGATTTTTCCCAGAAGAAGAAAGTCAGATTTTATCAACGCTAATACTTGGGTTTATCAGGCAGATATTTTTTAACTGCTTAACAAACAAAAATTTAAGTTTAGACAAGATGCTATCAAAAGCAGAAAAAGGAATTGATATAATTTTTCAAGGAGTATACTCGGAGGGACGAAAAAGTTGAAAAAGTTAATATTTTCTTTAATATTTATCTCATCTGCAAACGCCATAACACTGCAGGAAGCTGTAAATAAAGCATTAGATAACAATAAAGAGCTTCTTTCTTACAAACAGCAGATACAAACTGCAAAATTACAGCTAAAAGTAGATGAAACCCTTTACCTTCCTACCATTTACACCCAAGTATCCCAGAGCTTCTACAACCAAACACCTATGACAAAAATACCAAACTTCCCAGTATCATTTAAACAGTCAAACAGAGAGTTTTTAAAGTTTGATGTAGGTTTTTCCCAGTATCTTTATACTGGAGGCTTGACCCAGTCTAAAATCCGAGCTTCAAAATATAACTTAAAAGCTACAGAAGCTCTCTACAAGGAGAAAGAAAACCAGTTAAAAGCAGAGGTTATAAAAGCCTACATAGATGTTTTTATATCAAAATCTTTGATAGATATTTATAAAAAAGAGCTTGAAGCTGTAGAATCTATATACAAACAACAGGAAGGTTTTTTTCAGCAAGGAATTATAACAAAAGTAGACCTGCTTCAATCTAAAGTAAGACTATCAGAGGTAAAAAGAGACCTTCAACAAGCAGAAGGTAATTATAAAATAGCCTTATCAAGACTTTCCCAGCTTATAGGGGAAGATGTAAAAGATGAAAACTTTGAGCCTGTAAATATAGAGGTAAAGGATATTCCAAATTTAGACACACTAACAGAAACAGCTTATCAGAAAAGAAAAATACTTGATTTTTACAAAGAAAACATCAATCAAGCAGAAAAATTGATAGACATAGAAAAGTCAGCATTTTTACCAAAAATATTTTTACAAGGAGATTACATATACACAAACCAAAGCCCTTACTTAGACCCAAAAGGAAACTTCCTTTTAACTATAGGAGCTTCTATAGAATTTCAGACAACACAACCTTACTACAAAATGCTCCAAGCAAAATCCAACGCCAAAAAGTTAAGGTTTGACCTTCAAGACACAAAAGAGAAAATTAAGTTAGAGTTAAAAACAGCCTACGAAAACTACATCACAGCTAAAGAAAACTACAAGGTTGCATTAGAAAGTCTTGAATATGCAAAAGAGTACTTTGAACTTGTAAAAGAGCAGTACGCTAACCAGCTTGCAACAAACACAGACCTTTTAAACGCAGAGAGCTCCCTAACAAGAGCCTTAGAAAGTAAAGAAATAAACTACTACAACCTTCTAAAATCTTACATAGACATTAAAAAAGCTGTAGGGGAAGATTTATAATGAATGGAAAAGGAAAGAAGATAGGACTTATTATAGTAGTAGTTTTAATACTGGTTTTTCTTATTTACGCAGTTAGATGGATAAACCACAGAATGAAGTATGCAATATCCGACGCTGTTTTTGTAGAGTCTGAATATCTTTCAAACATTGGCTTTTACAGAGTTTCAGGAAAGATAATTCAGCTTTACAAAAAAGAGTCTGACCAAGTAAAAGCAGGAGAAGTGATAGCAAAGATAGACGATACAGACTACAAGCTACAAGTTCAAGCGTTAGAAAAAGAGATAGAATCTTTAACGTATCAGAAAAAACAACTTGAAAACCAGCTTGAAAGAGTGGCAAAAGAAACAGATATAAACGAAAGTATAACAGCTTTAACAGTTCAAGAGCTAAATAAGAAATTAGAAAGTTTAAAAGCTCAAAAAGACCAGATAGAAGCCCAGCTTAAATTAGCTCAAAAAGACGAAGAAAGGTACAGAAACCTTTTAGAAAAAGGACTTGTTTCTAAAAGAAAGTATGAAGAAGTAAAAACAAATCTTGAAGTTTTAGAAAAACAAAAGTTAGCAGTAGAAAAAAATATAGCTGAGCTTAAAATTTCCATAGAAAAATCTAAAAAAGCTGTAGAGTATGCCCAAACACAGAAAAGTATAACCCAAGAGATACAAGACCAAATAAACTCAGCAAATAGTCAGATAGAATCTTTAATTAAAAAGAAACAAGACCTTGAAAATCAGTTAAAGTACACAGAGTTAACAGCTCCATTTAATGGTGTTGTTGCTAAAAAGTTTGTTTCTATAGGTGATGTAGTTAAAGCAGGACAACCTGTTTACGCTATATTAAAATCAGACAGTTTCTACGTAAAAGTACTACTTGAAGAGACTAAATTAGAAGGTGTAAAAGTTGGTAATAAAGCTTACATAAAGTTAGACGCTTACCCTGACAAAACCTTTGAAGGTGTTGTTGAAAGTATAGACGTTGCTTCAGCTGCAAAGTTTGCATTAGTTCCAAGGGATATATCAGCAGGAGAGTTTACAAAGTTAGCTCAAAGAATACCTGTAAAAATAAAGATAATCAAAGGAGATATGTCTTTACTTAGAGTTGGATTAGGTGGTAAAGTAGAGATAGAAAAAATCAGGTGAACAAATGGAAGATACAAGACCGATTTATGAAAGGATAACAAACTTAGAGAGAGCTTTAATAACTTTTATAGTTATGAGTGGAGCCTTTATGGCTATCCTAGATACTACAATAGTTGACGTTGTCGTTCCTAAGATGATGGGACCTCTTCAAACAGACCTTTACGGTATTCAATGGGTTATAACCGCTTATATGATTGCTTCAGCTGTAATGCTAATACTTTCAGAGTGGCTTGATAAGGTAATTGGTCTTAGAAAGGTCTTTATAGCTGGGATAGTTCTTTTTACAGTTTCTTCTTTTATGTGTGGTCAAGCTCAAAACTTAGACTGGATGATTACTTCAAGGGTTTTTCAAGGTATAGGAGAAGCTCTGATAATGGCTACAGCTCAAACAATACTTTTTTCTGTATACCCACTGGAAAAGAAAGGTATGGCTATGGGAATATTTGGACTTGGTGTAAGCTTTGCTCCTGCTTTAGGACCTACATTAGGAGGATACATTACAGAGTATTTAGATTGGAGATGGGTATTTTTTATAAACATTCCATTTGGTATTTTAACAACTATCTTAGCTATATTTTACCTGCCTGAAACGAGTATGATAAGAGAAAAGGCAAAACTAAACTTTGTATCTTACTTTTTCTTATCTGTTTTTACAATATCACTTTTGATTTTTCTATCTAAAGGACAACAGCTTGGCTGGTTTATGTCAGATACAATTGTTTACCTTTTTATAGTATCTATACTGTCTTTACTTTTATACATTTTATCTGAAATCCTCTCAAAAGAGCCATTGATAGATTTTAGAATATTTCTTATAAAAGAGTACTTTGTAGGATTTTCTGTTTTCTTTTTACTACTTGGATTTTCAATGTATCAGGTTTTTTACTTGCTACCTCTTTACTACGAGAACCTGAAAGGACTATCAACCTTTGACGCTGGATTACATATACTTGCTTTTGCAATGTTTATAGCTATTTTTTCACCTGTTGCAGGAATACTTTCAGACAAATGGAACGAAAGGTATGTTTTATACATAGCAACTGTTATATATCTTGTTTCTTCTATTTTTATCCTTCCAAATCTTGACTATTACACCCCTAAAATTAGAGCTGCAGTTATGACCATACCCCTTGGAATATCAATGGGAATGTTTTTTGCTCCTGTGACTACGTTAGCACTTAGGAAGCTTGGAGAGAAAACATCTTTAGGAACTGGACTTATGCACTATGGAAGGTTCGTAGGAGGGTCTTTTGGAACTGCAATAGCTACAAACGACCTATACAGACACCAGTGGGAACATTTTGAAGGTATTAACGCAATGCAAAACAATACCTATGTTCAAAGTTTTATAGATAAAGTAAAAGAGAGTTTAGTATCTTTACCAGACCAGATAGCAGAAGCAAAGGCAAAAGCACTACTTTACAGTGTTGAATATCTACAAAGTTTAAACTTTTCATTTCAAGATACTTTTTTCATAGCTGGACTGTTTGGTTTGTTTGGCTCACTACCTGTTATATATATGTTTATAACGGATATGATTCATAAAAATTCAAACTCTAATAAATTTATGAATGTAGAACAACGAGAGAAAAGCTACAAAAGTACCTAATAAAAATGGAGCATTACTTGAAAAATAATCCCATAAATATCCACTTACAAATGAAGATATGAAGCTACTTACACCAATAACAAAGTGATAAACTCCAAAAACAAATCCTTTTCTAAATTTAACCCTTTTACCAACGGTAGCCCATACACCTATTTCTAAAAAAGCCTCTCCAACAGCAAGAGTTATAAGCCCTAGGGGAGGAAAGATAATTAAAAGAAGATTAGAAAGTATAAATATTACGACTGTAATGTAAAGAAAATTTTTCAAATTTAAACTATCATATACTCTACCTGCAAAATATGTAGAAACCAGCAATACAAAACCAAATATTAAATACATTCCTAAGGCAAAAGATTCACTCTTAAGAAAATCGTAAACTTTCAAAATAAAAAAAGAATATCCAAAGTTTACAAAAGAAAACAGAAAGAAAAAAATTAATATTGAAGGTTCAAATATTTTCCAAGATATTTTTTTCTTCTCTACCTTTTTATCCAACTTTATAGATGTAAAGAAAACTAAAAAGAAAGTAAAAACAACAAATGTTCCCAGTATCAAGAAATACACGTACCTGTATCCAAACTTATTCAATAAAATCAAAGAAATCAAAAAGGCTAAAAATATACCGATTAACTCTCCTAAGTTTTCAAAGATTTTATTTAAACTAAAAATCTTTCCCATTTCTTTTTTATACACAGTAGACAGAATTTTATCTTTAACAGGAATAAAAATTCCTTCTCCAATACTTTTAAACAACACTGATATTAGAGCATCAGCCCATTTTGTAGAAAAAGCCATATAAACGTACGAAAACAGTAAGGACGATAAACCAAAAGAAAGAAGCTTTTTCTTATCTTTTATATCTGATAAGTATCCACCAAAAATTTTTATGAGATTGGAAAATGCTTCACCTAATCCATCTATAAGTCCAACAATAACCATCGATGCGGAAAAATACTTAACCAAAATAAAAGGTAGTAAAGTTTCGTAAACTTCTGTTGAAACTGTTATAAAAAATGTAGCTAAGTTTATGTATATGATAGTTTTTTTACTTAACTTCACCTTCTTCCCCTGTGCTATAATGAAAGAATAATTATACTACTTCACAAAGAGGCTAAAAATATGGAAAAAATAGGCATCTGTGTAGGAACTACAAGCCCAAACAGAGTAATGTTTATATCTCAAAACCCCATAAAGTTAGGTCAGTTTGTAAATTTAAGATACACAGAAAACGGTAAAGAAAATAAATTACTTGGAATGGTTATAAACGTTCAAAGGAAAAACACATACATTCCAGAAGACCTACCAAGTATAAACAACTACGAAAGACTGTTTCAAGAAAGTGCAAAAGATACAAAAGTAATAGGAGAAATTCAAATATTGGGAGAAATTATAGAGACCCAAGACCAAGTCTTTTTACAGCTCCAGAGAGTCCCACCACTTCCAGCGTCAGAAGTTTTAAAACCTGACCTTAAAGTGTTAGAAAAACTCTTTGGTGCAAAAAGTAAAAGCCACATAAGAATAGGAAAACTACTGGCAGAAGATGAAGAAATCCCTGTTTACATAGACGTAAATCAGATAGTTTTAAGACATCTGGCTATTTTAGCAATTACAGGAGCTGGAAAGTCAAACACAGTATCAGTTTTACTTGAAAACATAGTTAACTTAAAAGGAACAGTTGTAGTATTTGACTTTCACGGAGAATATACAAAATCAGAATTTAAAAGAGATGGTAAAAATGTTGTAAATGTAATAAAACCAGTAGTTGACCCAACTACCCTTGATATAAGAGATTTTGCAAAACTTATAGGAATAAAGTACAATGCAACAGTTCAATTTAGATACTTTAAAATTGCCGTTGATAGAGTAATACAGAGAATCCAAGATGAAAAAGGAAACGACTGGAAAAGATGGATAAATACAGATGAGTTTTTCTACAGATTAGAACAAGAGCTTGAAAGCTGGTTAGATGACGATAACGATGACGTACCTATTAAAGGAAAAATAAGAGAAGACTCATTATACGAGGTTATAAACAAATTAAACGACACTCAAAATGAGCTTAGCCACATAATAAAAATAGGTGCAAAAGATTTAATAGAAAACATTCAGGCAGGAAAGATAAACGTATTTGACCTGTCAGAAGTAGATGAAGATGTAGCAGATGCAATAGTGTCAAACATACTAAAACACGCTTTAGAAGAAAGGAAAAAAGCGGTAAGAGGAAAAGATTCTAAACTTGAAAAGCCTATACTTGTAGTAGTAGAAGAAGCTCACATTCTTGCAGGAGATAAAATAGATACAGACTCAAAATACTATATGATGAGAATAGCAAGGGAAGGAAGAAAGTTTGGACTGGGACTGTGTATAGTAACCCAAAGACCAAAAGGATTAGACAAAGAGATACTGTCTCAGATGAATAATATGATTATCTTAAAGTTAGTTGAACCAGAAGACCAAAAACACGTCCAAAGTGCAAGTGAAGCTCTATCTTCGGAGTTGATGAGCTACCTTCCATCTTTAAACCCTGGAGAAGCCATAATAATAGGAAATATGACAAAACTACCTTTACTGGTAAAAATTGACAAAGCAAAAGGAAAACTACAAGGAAACGATATTCCAGTTGTAGACCTATGGACTATTACAGAAGAAAAAAGAGGAGACCTTCAAGCTTTAGATGAGTTTTAAAATCATTGATTTAGGTATTGTAGATTACTTAGAAGGCTATGAAGAGATGAAAACTATTCATTCTAAGGCTGTAGAATCAGGAGAAAACTATCTTATACTCTGTCAACATTATGATGTTTACACAGTAGGAGAGAATGAAAAGGAAGAGAACTTCCCCGTTCCTGTAATAAAAACAGACAGAGGAGGCTCTATAACTTTCCATGGAATTGGACAGCCTATTTTTTACTTTGTTTTTAGGGTAAACAGTCCAAAGGTATTTTACAGAAAAGTAATAAAATCTTTTGATGAAGTCTTTAAAGCTTTGTCGGACAAAATCTATCACGATTTTAAAAATCCTGGTTTTTACATAGAAAATAGGAAGTTAGCTTCGCTAGGGTTTAGATACTCAAAAGGCTATTCTCTTCACGGTGTTGCAGTAAATCACAGTGTAGACCTTGAAAAATTCAATATTATAAAACCTTGCAATTTAGAAGGCTACAGTGCTACTTCATTAATAGCAGAAGGAATAAACATAGATATAGATACTTTAAAAAGTGAAGTAGTTAAGAAGCTGTATCAAAATTTTCGGTAATTTTATCTTTAGGTTCACTTATGTAATAACCCTGAGAGTAGTCTATACCTAACTCTTTTACTTTTTCAAAAACTTCTTTACAGTGGACAAATTCTGCAATTGTTTTTATACCTAATTTTTTTGCAAGGTTTACTATGTTTTCTACTATTATTTGAGAGTTTTTATCTTGGTGTATGTTTTTTATTAATGACGCATCTATCTTTATATAATCTACGTCAAGCTTTAATATGTAAGCAAAGTTTGAATATCCAGAACCAAAATCATCTATAGCCACTTTAGCTCCAAATTTTTTTACATTTTTTATAAATCCAGATACATTTTCGTAGTTTTCAATACCTTCTGACTCTAATATCTCAAAGGTTATTTTTAAATCTTTTTCCCTTAAAGTTTTTATAATTTCAGTTGATATTTCCTCGTTTAGTATGTCTAAAACAGATAAGTTTATAGAAATCTCATAATCTGTTGCATACTTTACAGCTTCTTTGAACACTTTTTTTGTTATAGCAGTATAAAGTTTAGATTTTTTAGCAATATCTAAAAAGTAATAAGGACTATAAATCATATCATCTATTTTTACTCTTATAAGGCTTTCATATTTTCCTAACTTATTTGTTTGATTGTTTAAGATAGGCTGATAATAAACTAAAAATCCATCTTCATCTATAGCTTTTTTTAGATTTCTTACCCATGATATGTTGTTTTGATAAACCTCTTGAATTTTTAAAGTTTCATCGTAACAAACAAAATTTTTCTTATTTTGTTTTGCATACTTTAAGGCCATATCAGCTTTTTCTAAAGCTTTTGTTTCGTCTTTACTTCCTTCTGCAGCTCCTATAGTAATGTCTAAGTTTATAGATAATCCTTCAACTTCGAAAGGTTTTGATTGAACTTGGTGAAGAATCTCATTTACTAAAGATTCAAGGAAAGTTTTTGGATAAAATCTGTCTATTAGTATTAAAAATTCATCACCAGATAATTTATAAACGTTGAAGTTATGTTTTTCTGCAATCTCTTTTAATCTTTTTCCTAAAGCATTTAAGAGTTTATCACCTATATCCACTCCATAAACATCATTTATCTCTTTAAATGAATCTATGTTTATAACAAGGATTCTATAATCTGTTAGATTTTTTAAATCTTCCATAAGCTTAATCCTGTTTGGAAGATTAGTTAATTTGTCTAAATAAATCAACTGTTTTTCTAAAGATTTATCTTTTTTTATTCCAATAATATTTGATATTTCACCATTTTCGTCATATAGAGCAAATGCAAAAAGCTCTACATCTTTATATTCACCAGATTTTGTTTTGATTCTAATTTCTCCTAAATAAGAACCTTTGGATTTAACTTCTTGAAATATTTTTTCTAAGTCTTCTTTTTTTAAATGAATAGAAGGAGTTTTTCCAATAAGTTCTTCGATAGAGTACCCTATTAAATTTTCATGGGCTTTGTTTTGTTCCAGATAATAACCATTTTTATCTAAAATAGCAACTGCATCACTAATATTCAAGAAAATACTGTATATAAGTTCATACCTTTTTTCTAAATATGTTTTGAGTCTCTGAAGTTGCTTGTTTATATTATCTAAATGAGTTAAGTCTCTTGCATTTACTATAAGATACTCTATATCTCCCTTTTCATTGTAAAGGGCATTTACGTTTTTAACTACATGAACCAGTGTTCCGTCTTTCCTTCTAAAAACAGTCTCTTGGTCTAAACATTTTCCAGTTGATTTCACAGATATCATACAAGCGTTATAAATACTTTCTTCTGTTGCAATTTCTCGTATATGTCTTCCTATAACCTCTTCTTTACTGTAGCCTAAAATTTCTGTAAAAGATTCATTTACATAAAGGATTTTACCGTTTAAATCTATCGTAAAAATAATATCTGGAGAGTTATCTATTATTTTACATAAAAGCTCAAAGTTTTGTGCTGTATCTTTTAAAAACATATAACCTCACAATTTAAAATTCATTCATTATATTATCGTCGTTTTTTTGAAAAAATTTAATCTTAAATTTGTCGATAAAGGTTCTTTAGAAAAATTTTTCAGATTTAGTGTAAATTTTTCCCTTTTAATTAATTGTATTACCATTTTTTGTTATAATTTTATAAAATCCTTACAAGAGGTGAAAATGCTGAGTAAATTTTATATAACAACACCTATCTACTACGTCAACGACGTACCACATTTAGGACATGCCTATACAACTATTGCCTGTGATGTTATGGCAAGGTATTACAGACAAAAAGGAATAGATACATTCTTTCTAACAGGGACTGATGAACACGGGCAAAAAATCCAAAAAGTAGCTGAAGAAAAAGGTATCCATCCAAAAGATTTAGCTGACAAGACCCATCTATCTTTTAAAAATCTTTGGGAAAAGTTAAATATATCTTACGATAGATTTATAAGGACAACAGACCCAGACCACATAAAGGCAGTTCAACATATTTTCCAAAAATGTTATGAAAATGGAGATATATACTTAGCAGAGTATGAAAGCTACTACTGTGTAGGTTGTGAAGAGTTTAAAACAGAGACAGAGATAAAAGATTACGACTATAAATGTCCTATCCATTTAAAACCATGTGAAAAAGTTAAAGAGGAAAGTTATTTCTTTAGATTGTCTAAGTATACTGATAAATTACTTGAGTTTTATGAAAAAAATCCAGATTTTATCCAGCCAGAGTTTAGAAAAAACGAAGTTGTATCATTTGTAAAGCAAGGATTAAAAGATTTATCTGTTTCAAGGAAAAGAGAGAGAGTTTGGTGGGGCATCCCAGTTCCTTTTGATGAAAGCCACACGATATACGTCTGGTTTGATGCTTTAACAAACTACCTTACAGCTGTAGGTTATCCTGATAACTTAAACAAGTTCTGGCCAGCTGACGTTCACGTAGTTGGTAAAGATATACTAAGATTCCACGCAGTTTACTGGCCTGCGTTTTTAATGAGTGCAGGCATTGAAATACCTAAAAAAGTTTTTGCTCACGGCTGGTGGACTGTAGAAGGACATAAGATGTCTAAGTCGTTAGGAAATGTAGTAGACCCATTTAAAGCTGCAGATGATTACGGAGTTGACCAACTGAGATATTTTTTACTAAGAGAAGTGCCTTTTGGACTTGATGGAGATTTTTCAAATCAAGCAGTTGTAAACAGGATAAACTCTGACCTTGCCAACGACCTTGGAAACTTAATATCAAGAAGCTTAACGATGGTTCAAAAATTTCAAGAAGGAAATGTCCTACCTTACACACAATTAACAGGTTTAGAAAGCGAGTATAAAAATATTTACGAAAAAACATTAAAAAACTTTGATAGCTATCTATCAAATTTAGAGTTTAGTAGAGCCTTAGAAGAAGTATGGCAATTTATAGATTGGCTAAACAAGTACATAGTAAAAGTAGAACCTTGGAAGTTAAACAAAGAAAATAAAGAATATTTAAAAACTGTTTTATACGTTTTGGCTGATGGAATATACGCTATTTTATGGATGTTAAAACCGTTTATGCCTACAAAGACTCAAGAAGCTCTAAATATGCTTGGATACACTGAAATTAAAAACAGTGTACAACCTTTTTCACTGCAAGCTAACATAAAAATTCAAGAAGTAAAACCACTATTTCCAAGAATAGAAATTAAGCAAGAGGAGAAGAAAATGGAAGAAAAACAAGAAGTAAAACAAGAAGAATACATAACCATTGATGATTTTGCAAAGATAAAGATGAAAGTAGGAAAAGTTTTAGAAGCTGAGAAAGTTGAAAAATCAGACAAACTACTAAAATTAAAAGTAAGTCTTGGAGACGAAGAAAGAACTATAGTATCTGGTATAGCACAGTACTACAAACCGCAGGAGCTGATTGGTAAGTACGTAATAGTCCTTGCTAACTTAAAACCAAGGAAGATTTTTGGAATAGAGTCCCACGGAATGCTACTTGCAGCAAAAGACGGAGAAAGATTAACTATTTTAACAGTAGATAAAGAGGTTGATGTAGGTAGTCCAGTATCATAGATTTATAAGTATCATCTTTAAGAGGTAAACTCTATGGCTACTGTAGAAGAGAGAGTAGATAGACTTGAACATCTTGTAGAAGATTTAGCAAAAGTTTTAGAAGCAAACTTTGAAAGAGTTTACGACATACTGCTTAAAAATGAGCTTCTAACCAAAGAAAGATTTAGAGAATGGGAAAAACGTTTTGAAAGAGAACGATTAGAGTGGAACGAAAGATTTGAAAGAGAAAGAAAACAACGGGAAGAGGAAAGAAAGAAAGACAGAGAAGAATGGCTGAAAAAACTTGAAGAGGAAAGAAAACAAAGAGAAGAAGAAAGAAGAAAAGACAGGGAAGAATGGCTGAAAAAACTGGAAGAAGAAAGAAAACAAGGAGAAGAAGAAAGAAAGAAAGACAGGGAAGAGTGGCTGAAAAAACTGGAAGAAGAAAGAAAACAAAGAGAAGAAGAGAGGAAAAAAGACTGGGAAGAATGGAACAGGAAGCTGGAAGAGGACTTTAAAAAGTGGAATGAAAAACTGGAAAAAGAGAGACAAGAATGGCTGAAAAAATTAGAAGAAGAAAAAAGAGCGTGGGAAGAAAAATTTGAAAAAGAAAAAGAGATTGCAAACAAGAGATGGGCTGAGATTAGTGATAGACTTGGAACTTTAGTAGAAGATATAGTAGCACCAAACATAAGAACTATCGCTCAGAAATATTTTAGCTGTGTTGATGTTGAGTTTGAAGGTATAAGAGTCAAAAAGCAAAATACTATAGATAAAAGTAAAAGAAGAGAGTTTGACTTTATAGTAGTCTGTGAAGAAGTTGTAGTGTTAAATGAGACAAAATCAAAACCAAGAGCTGAAGATGTAATAAAATTTGCAGAATTTATCAGTAGTAAAAAATTTTTTGAATACTTCCCAGAGTATAAAAATAAAAAACTTATCCCAGTATTTTCTTCAATATACTTAAGTGAAGATATAGTAAACCTTTTGACAAAAAATGGTATATACGCCCTTGCTTTTAAAGGGTCTGAAATGGATTTACTAAACTACAGTGAGGTAAAAAAAGGCTTTGAGAAAAATTAGAGTAGCACTTGGACAGATAAACCCAATTGTTGGTGATTTTGACTATAACCTGCAGAAAATTTTAGACTACATAAAAAAAGCTAAAGATTTACAGGTAGATATTATAGCATTCCCAGAACTTGCTTTAACAGGATATCCACCAGAAGACCTTATTTTAAAGCCTTCCTTTATTGAGAAAAATCTACATTACATAAAAAAAATAGCAGAAAATGTTGAAGATATAATAGCTATAGTTGGCTTTATTGATAAAAAAGAAGACATATACAATGCAGCTGCAATTATACATAATAAAAATATAATCGCCACATACCACAAACAGTTTTTACCTAACTATGGAGTTTTTGACGAAAACAGATACTTCCAAAAAGGAAATGGGTTAACAGTATTTGAGATAGAAGGTTATAAGTTTGGAGTATCTATATGTGAAGATATTTGGTATCCAGAAAATCCTATAAATACTTATGCAGTGGAAGGTTGTGAAGTTGTTTTCAACATTAACGCATCACCTTACAGTGAGGGAAAAGTTAAGAAAAGAGAAGAGCTTTTAAAAGTTAGGTCAAGGGATAACCTTGTATCAATTGCTTACGTAAATCTTGTCGGTGGACAGGATGAGCTTGTTTTTGATGGAAACAGCTTTTTTGTAAATCCAAACGGAGAAATCCTTGCTAAAGGAAAGTCTTTTGAAGAAGACTTAATAGTTGCAGATATAGATTTAGATGAGATATTTAGATATCAGTTAAGAGATAACAGACTAAAAAATTTAAGGTCTGAATATAAAAGGTCAGAAAATGTAAAATTTATAAAACTTGATTATCAGATAAAAGAAAAAATAGTCAACATAGAACAAAAAATAATCCTTGATACATCGGAAGTAGAAAACACGTATAACGCCCTTGTTTTAGGACTTAGGGACTATATAACAAAAAACGGATTTAAAAAAGTCGTAATAGGTCTTAGTGGAGGAGTAGACAGCTCCTTAGTTGCAACTATTGCAGTAGATGCCCTTGGTAGTGAAAACGTAAAAGGTGTGCTTATGCCTTCTCCTTATACATCAAAAGAGTCTATTGAAGATGCCCTTGAGCTTGCTAAAAATTTAAATATAGAAACTTTTACCATTCCTATAACAAACATTTTTCAGACTTACTTAAACGAATTTAAAGAGATTTTTAAAGGATTAAATCCAGATACAACAGAAGAAAACCTTCAGGCAAGAATAAGAGGAAATATCCTTATGGCTCTTTCTAACAAGTTTGGCTGGATAGTCCTTGCAACAGGAAACAAAAGTGAGATGAGTGTAGGATATTCAACACTTTACGGTGATATGGTAGGAGGCTTTGCGGTTATAAAAGACGTTTTAAAAACAAAAGTTTATCAGCTTTGTGAATATAGAAACAGCATATCAAAGGTTATTCCTGACAGAGTTTTAACAAAACCACCTTCAGCAGAGCTTAGACCTAACCAAACAGACGAAGCAGAGCTTGCACCTTACCATATCTTAGATGAGATAATAAAAATGTACGTAGAACAAGATTACTCTGTAGAAGAGATTATAAAAGCTGGATTTGACGAAAAAACAGTTAAAAAGATTGTAAAACTGATAGATGCAAACGAGTATAAAAGAAGACAGTCTCCAATAGGTATAAAAATAACAGAGAGAGCTTTTGGAAAAGATAGAAGAATGCCAATAACTAACAGATTTAGAGAAATATAATGGATTTACATTATCTGTTTTTATCATTAGCAGTAATAATATTTGTAGGAAGGGTTTTAGGAGATTTATTTAATAAGTTTGGTATTCCGTCAGTTTTAGGTGAGATTTTAGCAGGAATCATACTTGGAACAAGTGTTTTAGGTATTATTCAAATAAACGATGCAATAAAAGTCTTAGCAGAGATAGGTATAATCCTTCTTTTGTTTAAAGTAGGTCTTGAAGCTGATATTCACCAACTTAAAAAAGTCGGAATTTCTGCATTTGTAGTTGCAACGGTAGGAGCTACTCTTCCAATGGTATTTGGAAGTCTGATAAGTTATTACCTTTTTAACCTTCCCCTTGCAACATCACTGTTTATAGGAGGAACGTTAACTGCAACAAGTATAGGTATCACAGTAAAAGTCTTAACAGACCTTGGTAAGATGAATCAAAGATTTGCTCAGATAGTTTTAGCCGCAGCTGTGTTAGACGATATTTTTGGAGTGATAGTTTTAGCAGTACTTTACGAGTTTGCAAAAAAAGGAACTGTTGATTTAGCAGGAATTTTTACAATGGTTTTTTACATTGCCACATTCTTCATACTTGCACCTATAATAGCTAAAATTCTTGCTAAGTTAATTAATATCTTTGCCATAAAGTTAAAAAGTGAAGAGTTTATTCCAGTTGCTGTAATGTCTTTAATTTTCTTTTTTGCGTTTTTATCTCACGAAGTTGGATCACCTGAGATATTAGGGGCATTTACAGTAGGCCTTGCCCTTTCGCGAAGATTTGTAATACCTTTTGCAATGTTTTTAAAAATAGAAGAAAAAGAAAAGATGGCACAAAAAGTAGAACATTCAATAGACCCTCTTGTAGCAATACTTACACCTATATTTTTTGTTTCAATAGGACTTAGTTTAAACTTAAAAGCAATTGACTTTACATCTTTAGAATTTTGGAAGCTCTCTACTGTTTTACTTGTGGTTGCAATACTTGGAAAGGTTTTATCAGGATTTTTTGTAAGAGGAAGTAAAAAAGAAAGACTACTTATAGGTTTTTCAATGCTTCCACGGGGAGAAGTAGGTTTAATATTTGCAGAGCTTGGAAAACAATCAAAACTGTTCGATGACCTACTTTACGCTGTTATAATATTTGTAGTAGCTTTTACAACTTTAATAGCACCTATAATACTAAAACAGATTGCTAAGGATTAAAAAATGGAAAACTACTATTTACTCAAAACAGAGCCTACAGAGTATTCATATGACGATTTAGAAAGAGAAGGTAAAACAGTCTGGAACGGTGTCAAAAACCCGCTTGCCCAAAAGTTTATAAAAAGTATGAAAAAATCAGACAAGGTTTTTATATACCATACAGGAAACGAAAAAGCTATTGTAGGACTTGGAGAAGTTATGTCAGATCCTTACTTAGATGAAAATAATCTTTATGTTGTAGATATCAAACCTTTAAAAAGATTAAAACCTTTAACTTTAAAAGAGATAAAATCTATGCCAGAATTTAAAGATTTTTACTTAGTAAAAATGCCAAGGTTAAGTGTAATGCCTGTGCCAGAGAATCTGGTAAAATTAATATTAGAAAAAACAACCTGAGGTTAAGGTATGTCATTTTTAGTTGAGTTTTCAATGTTTCCTACAGATAAAGGAGAAAGTGTAAGCCAGTATGTAAGCAGAATAATAAATATGATAGACAGCTCAGGCGTACCTTACAAACTAACACCTATGGGAACAGTTTTTGAGACAAACACAATGGAAGAAGCTCTCAACATAATAAACCAAGCGTATAAACAACTTGAACCAGACTGCAACAGAGTTTATACAGTTATAAAGATGGACATAAGAAAAAATACAGAAAACAGAATAGAAGGAAAAGTAAAATCAGTAGAAGAAAAGTTAGGTAAAGAAGTGAGAAAATGATACTTACAAGACTTACTTTAAAAAACTTTTTAGCTCACGAAAACACACAGATAGAGTTTTCCCAATCTGGTATTACGGCTATAATAGGAGAAAATGGCTCTGGTAAAACATCTATTTTGGAAGGAATTATGTTTGCCCTTTTTGGAAGGTCATCTAAAGGAAATCAAGCAGATTTAATCAAATGGGGAAGAAGTAAAGCAGTAGTAGAACTTGAATTTATAAAAAACGGCATTACCTACAAAATAGTTAGAGAGTTAGATAAAAAAGGTAAAAATGTATCCTCAACCTCACTACTTTACAAAGTAGAAAATGGTAGAACAATATTGGAAAGACAAAAAAACCTAAAACAAGAGCTTCCTAAAATAACTGGTATATCAGAAAAAACATTTTTAAACTCAGTCTTAATAAGACAAGGAGAGATAGAAGGCTTTATAAAACAAAAACCATCAGACAGAGAAAAAACAATTGAAGAAATCTTAGACCTTCACCTTTACGCTAAACTATTAGAAAAGTACGCAGATAAAAGAAAAAATTATGAAAAACAGTTAGATATACTAAAATCAGAAAAAATAGACAAACAAGCAATAACAGACCAGATACAAGTAATAACAGACCAGATAAACCAGTTAGAGACTATCTTAAACCAACTAAACCATCAAAAACAAAATTTAGACCAAGAGTTAAAACAGATAGAAGATAAAATAATCCTATATAACCAGTTAGAAAATGAAAAAAAACTAATACAAGCAAACCTTAACAATATAAACCAAAAAATACAAGAGATAAACAAAAAACTTGTAGAAATACAGAACATAAAACAACAGCTTCCAGAATTACAGAAAAAAGTTATACAACTCCAAGACCTTGAAGAACTTTATAATAAGCTACAAAAATTAGAAAATCTTTACATTAGATTATCCCAGATAGAGAAAGATTTAGAAGAAATTCAGCAAAAGATAGACTTTAAACAAAAATTCCAGCCTATTTATCAGCAGATTATAGAAAAACAACAAAACCTTATACAACTATCCCAAGAAATTATCAAGTTGGAAAACATTAAGGGAGAGATTGGACAGATTGAGAAACTTATAACAGAAAAACAAAAAGACCTTCAAATAAAAAAACAAAAGTACGATCAAATTGTAAAACAGTTATTACAGTATTATTCAAAATTTCAGCAACTGTTCTTAAATCCACACATGGTAAACGAGCATATAAACCAAAACAAATTCAAGATAGAATACCTTACAAATGAGCTTGATATAATTAAGCAAGAGAAAACAAGTATAGAAGCCGAAGGCAAACAGCTGAAAGAAAGATTATCAAATCTGTCCTCAATTCAAGGCGATTGTCCAACCTGTGGAAGACCCCTAGAAGAACATCAAAAACAAGAACTTATAAACGAAATAAACAAAGTATTAGAAGAAAAAAGAGTTAAACATAAACAGCTCTCCCAGAAACAAAAAGAGATAGAAGAAGAGTTAAAAAAACAAAAAGAGATAGAACAGCTCCTTAACCAGCTAAAACCCATATACGACAGTATTAAAGAAGTAGAAAACGAAATATCAACTTACACAGCAAAACTAAAAGCAAAACAACACCAAATAAAGGACTTAGACCAGTTAAAACTCCAAAAGGATGAGATAGAAAAGTTTATATCAGCTCACACACAAGACTTTGGATACTACCAAAAAATACTACAAGAAAACCTTAAAGAAATTAAAACAAATCTAATAGAAGAAAAAAACACAATCTTAAAAGATATAGAAAACATAGGTTTAAAAGTTGAACCAGTACAGATAAAGCAAGAAATTTCTCAAATTAGCCAACAAATTCAGCAGTTAAAACCTTACAAAGATAGATATAATCAGCTTCTGCCTAAAATAAACGAAGAAGACATTTTAAAAAATCAACTACAAGAGAGCGAGAATACTAAAAACCAATTAGAAAAACAGCTACAGGAAACAAAAAATAAATTACAAAATTTAGACATTAAAACCATTCAAGAGGAAAGAGAAAAGATAAAAACTCAAATAGAAGAAAAAAATAAAGAAATATCAGAAAAAAATCAGCAATTTGGACACCTGCAAGGTCAAAAAAGTATATTAGAAGACACATTAAAAAAAGCTCAAGAACAAGAAGAAAAAATAACCCAGATATCAGAAAAAGTTAAAAAGTACTACAAAGTAGAAAATGCTATTGATCAGATACAAAAACTCTTAAAAGAAAACGCTATATACAACCTTCCCAAAATTACAGAAGAGATATTCAACAGATTTGGATTTAATCAGTTTATTAACCTTAAGTTTTCAGAAAAGTACGATATTGTTTTAACAGCAAACGCAGTCTCATCTTCTAACGTAGAAGTAAACATAGATGCTTTAAGTGGTGGACAGAGAGTGGCACTTTCAATTGCTTTAAGACTTGCCATAGCAAAACTACTCAATGAAAAAGCAGACTTTTTAATATTAGATGAACCTACAATATTTTTAGATGATGAAAGGAAGAAAGAGCTTGTTGACCTCTTTGGAGAGCTAAAAGAAAATAACTTTATAAAACAACTTATAATAACAACCCACGACGAAGAGTTAGAAGGCTGGGCTAACGTAATATATAAAGTAAAAGACGGCTCTGTAGAGCTAATAAGCTAAATTACTTAAAAAAGTCCAATAAAGATAGTTGTCTGTTTTGGTTGAATACAGATATAAGTGCTTGGTATGCAACCTGTGCCTTTTGTAAGTTAGTAATAGCCTCTGCTGATTCTGTATCTTCAAGTTTTGAGATAAGGTCGTTGTTAAACACTTTATTTTGGTCATTTATTGTTTTTAAATCTTGTATAGTTTTTATTTGAGTTCCTATTACAGACCTATACTGCATAACTGTATTTAAGCCAATATCAAAAGCCTCTAAAAGTTTTACATTTTGACCATTTACACTAATGGTAGCAGTGTTTAAATCTCCAAGACTTCCAACCCCGCTTATAGCGTTGTCTATTATATTGACTATCTTGTCTATGGTTTCTGTTAATATCATTTTGTTAGTATCGTTGTTTACTCCTAAGTAAACCTTTCCGTTAAATGTAGTGTTGAGCTCTACACCTGGAGCTACAGGTACTTTTGTTTCTGTAGTTTCACCTTGGTAAGTTCCATCTGGTGCAAATGGGTCAGTTTGAGTTTTAACACCTCCAAATATAGCTGTGTCTCCTATTTTAAAGTTTGCCTGTTTTATAATGTAATCTTTCATATTTACAAAGTAATCTCTTAACACTTTTGCGTCTTCTTTATCTAATACACCTGTGTTTAGCAGTCTTACAATCTCTACTCTTAACTCTTGTCCTGCTTCTACTATGGAGTTAAGCTGTGTTTCTGCAGAATCTAATACATTAAGGACAAAATCCATATTTCTGCCGTATCTTTCTATATCCTGATTTATAGTTTTTAAACGAAGTGCGCTAACAGTTGCTACAGTGTCATCGGAAGGAGAAAGTAGTTTTTTACCTGTAGATATTTGTTTACTATACTTTTCTATCTCATTTTGTCTTATTTGGTCGTTTTTTATGTAGTTGTCATATTTTAATAAATCAGTAATTCTCATATCATACCTCTTTTAAAAGGTTTATTCTTTATTTTATTATCGTGTAAATTTTAAAAATTTTTAACTATTTTACAAGGTTTAATACAGTTTGCATAAGCTCATCTGTAACTGTTATTACTCTTGCAGAAGCCTGATAAGACCTTTGGAGTTTTGTTAAGTTAATAAGCTCTTCATCCATGTTTACGCCAGTTATACTTTTCATCTTTTCTGTAATTGCATCGTATAGATACTTGTTATTTTGTTGCTGTTGTTTTACATAGGAAGATGTTGAAGATAAGTCTGCAACCAACTTCGTGTTGTAAAACTCTGCCAATGTATGGTCTCTTATATAGGTATAATTGTTAGAATCGTTAAGAGAAGACTGTAAAGCAGATTCTTCCGCAGGTGTTAAAACTGGCTGAGATGGGTTTGTATACAATACTCTTATGTTATTTTTTAAACCCAACAGGTCTTTACCGTTTGTGTTATCTGAGTTGAGATATGTATTATCTTGTGCAAGTGCTATCTGTTTTGGGTCTGTAATGTTTAAGTATATGTTTGAAGCATCTATTTTAGTGGAAGATTTTGATGGGTCTATTGTAAAAAAGTCTAAACCTGTACTTCCATCAAGTCCATAGCCTTTTCTGTGGACTTTGTTAAAAACTGTTGCAAAAACTGTTGTAAAGTCATTGAGTTTATTTAATTGGTCGTTTATTGACCTAATTCCTTTTAGATTTCCTCCTAATTGACCGTTTTGAATCTCGTTTGTTATATCAGCTACACCATTCCATTTTACTATTGGATTACCATTTGTATCTGTTTCAAAAGATAAAGGTGTGTTTTGTATGCCTACTACAAGTCCGTATCCTTTTGCTGTAAATACGTTTACAGTGTTATCTTCGTTAAACACAACTTTAGTATCTATTAAATCACTTAGCTGTTTTATAAGTTTGTCCCTTTCGTTTAAATACTCGTTATTTGCTTCAATATCTAACGTTTTTGTTTTTATTGTCTGGTTTAGTTTTGCAAGTTGGTCTGTTATTTGATTTATCTGTGTTATCTGGTCTCTTACTTTTAAAGTAATATCTTGTTTTTGATTGTCTAAGCTATCGTTTATACTTCTTATTTTTCCTATTAAAGTCTGTGCGTTTGCCAAAAACTGAGACCTTGCTGCTATATCGTCAGGTTTTATAAGCATGTCGTTTATTGAATTGAAAAAGTTATTTAAATCTGTTGAAAAACCACTTTCTAAAGCATCGTTAAACAGATTTTCTACTGTAGATAAAATTTCAGAGTAAGAGTTATTAGAGTTTAGTTGTTGGTTTAGCTCAATAGACCTATTAAAAAGAGACTGGTCAAAAACTCGGATTATCTTATTCATAAAAACGCCACTTCTTGGAAGGTCTTGGAAAACAGGAATCTCTCTGTTATAACCTTCTGTTGTAACGTTAGATATATTTTTATTTGTTGAGTTTATACCTCTTTGAAATGTTAGTAAGCTCTGTCCTGCTGTTGATAAAATTCCGAGTAAAGACATAATCTTGCCTCCTGATAGTCTTATAATATTATTATCGCATTTTTTTGAAATATTTTTAAAAGGATTGAAAAATGGAGAGATTTTTAGGTATAGACATTGGTGGGACATTTTTAAAGGTTGCTTTTAAAGAAAATGGTGAAATCAAAACAGAAAAGATAGCAGTTAAGGAAATTCAAAAAAAAGAGTCTTTTTTAGAAAATTTAAGAGAAGTTGTTAAAAAGTATAATCCTAATAAGATTGGAATTGCTATAGCAGGGCTTGTTGATAAAAAAACTGGTCTTTTAACAAACTCTCCAAATCTTAAATTTTTAGAAGGGTTAAATCTTAAAGAGTTTATAGAAAAAGAGTTTAACATTGAAGTTTTTATAGAAAATGATGCAAACGTTGCAGCTTTTGGAGAGTACGTTTACGGTAATGGTAAAGGTAGTAAAGTCTTGGTTTGTCTAACATTGGGAACTGGTCTTGGTGGTGGATTGGTAATAGACGGAAAGATATTTTCTGGCGTGTCAGGAAGTGCTATGGAGATAGGTCATATAACTGTTGAAAAAGATGGATTTTTGTGCCACTGTGGAAGAAAAGGCTGTTTAGAGAGTTATGTATCTTCTTATGGGCTTGAAAGACTCTACTGTCTAATCTCTGAAGAGAAAAGGAGCTCCTTTGAGATTATAAACCTTGCAAAACAAAACGATGATAAGGCTATCCAAACTTTTGAAATTTTCACAGATTACCTTGCAATAGGTATAATGAACATCGCTCACATTTTTAATCCAGATACAGTTTTACTTTCTGGTGGAATTATTGAAAACTATTCAGACGTTTTAACTCTTACTAAAAGTAAAGTTGAGAAACTGGTATTCCCTCTTCCACTTAGAGATTTACATATTAACTCTGCTAAACTTGGAAGCTGGAGTGGTGCTTACGGAGCTCTTGCACTGGCTGAAGTTTACTCTTCGTAGTACTCAGCTCCTCCTTCTTCTGTTTCCCACACTACAACTTTAACAAGTGTTGGATACTTTTTCTTAACTTGGTCGTAAATGTACTTTGCTACATTTTCAGCACTCGGAGAAAAGTCATATATATCGTTCATACATTTGTAATCAGGAAGTATTTCCTTAAGTAAATCTTGTATTTCTAAAAAGTCGTAGCCCATTCCTCCGTTGTCTAATGTATCTGCTTTTATGTAAAGTTCTACCATCCAAGTATGACCGTGCAATGGTTCAGGTTTTCCGTGATAGTTGGTTAGAAAGTGAGCTGCGTTAAATTTCTGTCTTACTCTTACAATGTATGGCATAATTTTTTACCTCTTTATTTTGTATTTATGACTTTTTACATATAAATTAACTTGAAACATTTATAACATAGTTATATATTTATTTGCAACAAGTACCGCGGGGGTGGTTATCCGTTTTATGGATAGCCTGAGAGTATACCCCTTGAACCTGACGCAGGTAATCCTGCCGTAGGGAAGCGGGCGTGGAAAAACCTCCAAGCCACCTTCCTTAAAGCAGGCATTTAAAAACTACACTTGGAGGTTTTATTATGAGGTTATATGTATCAAAACGTATAGGTCAAAAAAACGTCACACAAATGCACTATGCACGTCAGGGTATAATCACAGAAGAAATGGAATACGTTGCAAAGAGAGAAGACCTTCCAGTTGAGCTTGTTAGAGAAGAAGTGGCAACGGGAAGAATGGTTATACCTGCTAACATCAACCATATAAACCTTGAACCTATGGCAATAGGTATCGCTGCAAAGTGTAAAGTGAATGCAAACATCGGAAATTCTGCCATCACTTCTGATATAGAAACAGAGCTTGAAAAGTTAAGAGTAGCTCTAAAGTATGGTGCGGACACAGTTATGGATTTATCAACAGGTGGTAATCTAAACGAGATAAGAAAGGCTATAATAGAAAACTCTCCTGTACCTGTTGGAACAGTTCCTATATACCAAGCACTTCAAGAAGTAAGAAGTATAGAAAAACTAACAGAACAAGACATCCTTGATATTATAGAGCTTCAAGCTCAACAAGGTGTTGATTACATGACTATTCACGCTGGACTGTTAAGAGAGTTTTTACCACTTGTAAACCACAGACTTATGGGTATCGTATCAAGAGGTGGATCTATCATAGCCCAGTGGATGACAATACACGGAAAACAAAATCCTCTATACACAAACTTTGACAAAATCTGTGAAATATTTAAAAAGTATGACGTTACATTCTCCCTTGGAGATGGATTAAGACCAGGTTGTATTAATGACGCATCAGATGAAGCTCAGTTTGCAGAGTTAAAAGTTTTAGGAGAACTAACTAAGAAAGCTTGGGAACATGACGTTCAAGTTATGGTAGAAGGACCAGGACACGTACCTATGGATCAAATAGAGATGAACATCAAAAAACAGATGGAGTTATGTCATGAAGCTCCTTTCTACGTACTTGGACCGTTAGTAACAGATATAGCTCCTGGTTATGACCATATAGCTTCAGCTATTGGAGCAGCAATGGCAGGATGGTACGGAGCTGCTATGCTTTGCTACGTAACACCAAAAGAGCATTTAGGATTACCAAATCCTGAAGATGTAAAACAAGGATTGATTGCATACAAAATAGCAGCTCACGCAGCTGACCTTGCAAGACACAGAAAAGGTTCTAAAGAATGGGATGATGAAATGTCAAGAGCAAGGTATAACTTTGACTGGGAAAGACAGTTTGAGCTTGCAATAGACCCAGAAACGGCAAGAAAATACCACGACGAAACATTGCCTCAAGAAGGATTTAAATCTGCTAAGTTCTGTTCTATGTGCGGACCTTCTTTCTGTGCTTACAAAATCTCTCAAAATGTTCAAGAAGCTGTAAAAGAAAACGAAGTAGAATTTCTTCCAATAATAAAATAATCTATATCCCCCTTTATGGGGGGTTAAATAATTTACACTTTCATAATTCTGTAAAACTTCAACTTTACAAACTCAACAACCACTATGTAAACAAAAACAATAAGTAGAATCAACGCTATAATATTTAAAGGCAGTGACTTTATTTCTAAAATCTCTCCAAGTGGTGTGTAAGGAATAATAAACGTAAAAGAAATTATAGCAATTATAGAAAAAGTTAAGTATTTACTTGACTTGGATTTGTAAAATCTACTTTTTGTCCTTAAAATTATCATAACTAAAAGTTGAGTAAGCATTGCTTCAACAAACCATCCACTTCTAAAATACTCAGGAGAAAGATGAAATATAAAAAGTAAGACTCCAAAAGTTATATAATCAAAAATTGAGCTAATTAAACCAAATATAACCATAAAACTTTTTATAAAGTTAAAATCCCACTTTTTTGGAGTGTTTATCCAGTCTTCATCTACATTATCGTTTGGTATTGTTATAATGGCAAAGTCTGTCAAAAAGTTAGACGCTAAAACCTGCTTTGGTAAAAGTGGTAAGAATGGTATAATAAAGGAAGCTCCAGCCATACTGAAAATATTTCCAAAGTTTGAACTCGTTTGCATAAATATGTATTTTAAAGTGTTTATAAACGCTTTTCTTCCTTCTAACACACCATCTAAAAGAACTTTTAAACTTTTTTCCAGCAAGACTATGTCGGCTGACTCTTTTGCTATGTCAACTGCGTTGTCTACAGAGATTGACACGTCAGCTGATTTCATAGGTGGAACGTCGTTAACACCATCTCCGATATAACCTACAACGTTTCCTCCTTTTCTTAAAGCTTGTATTATATCCTCTTTCTGAGAAGGAGTAAGCTCTGCAAATATATCATACTTTTCTACAACCTTAACCAGAGCATCTGGATGAATGTTATGTAAATCTTCTGAAGTTAAAACGTTATTTAAGTTTAACCTCTCTCCTATGTGTTTTGCAACAAATCTGTTATCACCTGTTAAAATTTTCAGCTTTATACCTTTCTCTTTCAGCATATTTATAGTATATAAAACATCTTCTTTAAGTGGGTCTTCAAATATTAAAAATCCTAAAAATATCATTTTTGACTCATCTGAAAAATCTATTAAATCTTTATCAATAAACTTATAAGCTACTGCTAAAACTCTATAACCTTCTTTAGAAAAATCTTCTAAACTGTTTAAAATTTTTTCTTTATATTCATCTGTTAATGGGCTTACTTTGTCATTTATTTCAACAAACTCACAAACCTGTAGAATGTTTTTAACAGCTCCCTTTGTTATTAAAAGGTTTTTACTATCAGGAGTCTTTACAAATATTGAAAGTCTTTTCCTGTTAAAGTCGTATGGGATTTCGTCTAACTTTTTATAAGCCTCAATATCTAAACTCTTGTAAGAGATTAAGGCTTCATCTATCGGATTTTTAAATCCAGTTTGAAAGTAAGCATTAAGATAAGCAAGTAATAATAATTTCTCACTTTTTTTGTTGTTTAAATCTTTGTATGATGCTAATTTCATAATTCCTTGGGTAATTGTACCTGTTTTATCACTGCATAAAACATTCATACTTCCAAAGTTTTCTATAGAAATTAACCTTTTTACTACAACCTTTTTACCAGCCATTTTCTTTGCACCAACAGAAAGGGCAACAGTAACGATAGCAGGAAGAAGGGTAGGAGTTATTCCTATTGATAAAGATAAAGCAAATAAAAATGATTCAACAACAGGTCTATGGAAGTAAACGTTTACAAAGAAAACAATCAATATTAAAACAAAGGCTATTTCCGTTAGAAGATAACCAAATCTTCTTAAATTTCTTTCAAAGTCAGTTTCATATTTTAATTGACTGTATTTAGACGCAATTTTTCCAAACTCTGTATCTTTTCCCGTAGCTGTACATAAAGCCTTTGCAAAACCGCTTACTACATAACTTTCTCTGTAGACTTTATCTCCATTTTGCTTTTCAACAGGGTAGGATTCTCCTGTTAAAATAGACTCATTTACAAATAAATCTTTTGACTCTACAATTATACAGTCAGCTGGAACAATATCCCCAGCTGTAAGTAGCACTATATCACCAACAACTATCTCTTCAATGGGTACATCCTTTTTTTGACCACTTCTTATTACTGTTGCTTTAACTTTTACTAAAGACCTGAGACTTTCAATTGTTTTATGAGCTGACCTTTCTTGAAAAAAGTCAACTACTCCACCAAGAAATAAGATAAGGACTATTATCAAAGATTCAAACTTGTCTCCTAAAATGTAAGATATTAAAGAAGCAAACAGAAGTAGTAGAATAAAAGGATTTTTAAACTGATTTATAAAAAGTTTTAAATCAGAAAAACGATCTTCTTCTTTTATAGTGTTATAACCGTATATCTTTAATCTTCTTTTACTTTCCTCTTCGGCTAAACCTTTTTCAATATCAGTATTTAGTTTCTTTACAAGTTCTGCTATATTCATAATTTAATTTTAAAGAAAATAATTTAAAAAACAATTCAAATTACGTTAAGGTTTTTTAACTTTTTCCTAAAATACTGTTTTTATAGCCATAGGAAAAGTAAATTAAAATACCAATGATTGTCCAGATAAAAAATCTCATCCAAGTATCAAATGGTAATCCAGCCATAATAAACATTAGGAAGATAAGGTTTAAAGGCAGTAGTAGGTTTGGATAAGGGACTTTAAAAATAGGTTTTATATCTGGTCTATTTCTTATAACGATCGCAGCAACTCCTACCATAAAGTAAGCAAAAAGTGTTCCTATATTTACCATTTCAGCAAGTATTTGCAAAGGTAAAAATCCAGCCAAAACAGACAAGAGAGCTCCTCCTAACATAGAAGCTTTATAAGGTGTGTTAAATTTTGGATGTATGTCTGCAAAGGTTTTAAAGAAAAGTCCATCTCTTGCCAGTGAGTATAACACTCTTGTAAATCCAAGACCCATAACTATCATGACACTTGTTATTGTGATTACAGCTCCTATAGAAATAAAATCTGCAACCCATTTTTCATTTACTTGATACATAGCGTATGCAAGAGAGTCAGGTTTATCTTTGTAAGAGTAATACGGAAGTATACCAACCAGTATAAAAGAAACCGCTATGTATAGAAAAGTACTTATACCTAAGGATAGTATTAGACCTTTTGGGAGGGTTTTTTGTGGGTCTTTTGTTTCTTCTGCCAGCGTTGATACTGCATCAAAACCAAGATACGCAAAAACTATCAAAGATGCAGCAGTCCAGACACCCTCCAACCCATAAGGAAGGAAGTTAGATGTTATATTTTCAAGTTTTACGTACTTTATTCCAATAAATATAAAAACTATCAAGATAGTAATCTTAAGAAGGACTATAAAAAAGTTAACCCTCGCACTCTCTTTTATACCTATGGTTAATAAAGTAAAAACCCCAAGTAAACCTAAAAATGCAAATAAGTCTACAACTGTCCCTTTTGATGGGTCAAATGCACCACTAAACTCTATAGGAAGTTTAAAACCAAAGTTATTTTCCAAAAATGTTCTTAAGTAGCCAGACCAACCTGTTGCAACTGCCGCAGCTGCTACGCCGTATTCAAGTAAGATATTCCAAGCAACAAGCCAAGCTATTACCTCTCCCAATGTAGCGTATGTATAACTGTAAGCACTACCAGAAACAGGAAATGCTGAACTAAACTCTGCATAAACCAAAGCAGTTATACCAATTGCAATTGCAGAAAGTATAAACGATAAAATTATACCTGGACCAGCATAGGTAGCTGCTGCCTGCCCTGTAATAACAAAGATACCAGCTCCTATGATCCCACCTACTCCTATAAAGACTAAATCCCATAAACCAAGACTTCTTTTTAGTTTTGTATTATCTATCTGATTATAATTTCTTTTTCTGAAAAAATCTTTCATTTATACCTCCTCTTAATTTCCTTAAGTAAAATTTTAGCACAATTAAAAATCAACATATATATTAAAAAACGTTAATTTTTTCTTAAAAATAATTTAACTTTTTAGTACTACACTTTTAAAAGATGTAATTAAAAGGGAGTTTATTACTTATGACAGAAGTAGAAGATATTATAGAGAAACTGTACTTTTTATATCAACCTATTGTTAATATAAGAACTGGAGAGATTTATGGATACGAAGCTTTAATTAAAAGCAAGAATGACTTTAGATAAAATTTTAAAAATTCTTTCAATGTAAAATCAAATATTTTCAAATTTTTGATATTATAATATACTCTTATTTTTTAGTAGGGGGCTTTTGTTGAAAAACAAAGAAAACTTACTTATAGTACTTTTTGCATCTGCGTATATATCAATATCATTGTTTACAGCTCTTATAGTGTTATTTTTAGTTTACGAAATTTATAAAATAGCTAAAAAGGAAATAAAAATCTATGGTGAGTTAAAACTTCCTTTATTTATGATAATTACTCCTTCATTATTATCTACCGCAATATACGGTAATCTGAAAGAGTTTACAGGAGTATTAGGTCAAACCTTCTTTAACATCTCATACTTTGCAAAAGATTTATTTAATCCTACAGAAAGACTCTTTTATAAAGTTAATCTCACAGTAGTTATTTTTTGTACAATAGAAGCTGTAATAACTGTGTTTAATTACTACAGAGGTTTAGAACAGCCTATATGGGGTGGTGTTTTTGAGATAGGTATAGTATTTGCTTTAGGTAGTTTATCAAGTTTTGTTATGCTTCTGTTAGAAAAAGAAAACTTTAAAAGAGGAATTTATCTACTTTTATTTTTAATCTTTACTTTTTTAGTCTTTTATACAGGAAAGAGAAATCCAATACTGGGAATATTTTTTTCTTATTTAGTTTTATTTGTTATTCTGCTTAAATTTTCACATGTGGGAAAAAAAGTCTTATACACACTATCAGGGTTGTTTTTTGTTGTAGTCTTGGCAGGAACTTACGTTGCCTTTGAAAAGTTTCCAAAGTATAGAATTTTAGTTGAAGCTGTAATCACAGGAAAAACTCTTTCTCAGCAGGAGTTAAACGAGTTTTCAAGTTCAAGGTGGGAGATAGGTAAAAAGGGTTTAGAGGTCATAAAAAAAGACTTTGAGAATAAAAACATCATTCCTATACTTATAGGACACGGTTATAATGCAGGGTCAAGGTTAGACCCTCCATCTCCTGTAGGAAGGTCGTATGAGTCTATCTTTTTAATATCAGAGTTTATCAATATTGGTCTAATTGGACTTTTAGGACTTATATTTTTAATGTACAAGTATTTTAGGTTTGTCTTATCGATTAAACTTCAAAATAAAAATCAGATAATAGCTTTGCCGTTTTTGGTATTTCCAACATACTTTTTAGTAGGGGGAATTTTTAGTGGAATATGGGACGCAATACTTCCTCTTTACTTTTTAATGTTTGGAATTGCTGAAAATTACTTTAAAGTGGAAAATCAATGATTTAAAACTTTTTTATAGACAGTGATGAGCTTTTCCATCGTTTTATTTATATCAAAATTTTCTTTAACAAATCGCTGAATTTTATCGGCTTCCACTTTTTCTAAGTTTTCTGATAGATTTATTACTTTATGTATAAAATCTAAACTATCTTTACAAAGTAAGTCTTTATAATAACAAACCTCTGGAAAAGCGTTTTCGTTATAAGCAACTACAGGAAGACCGCAAGCTTGAGCTTCAATTAGAGAAAATCCAAATGTATCAGTTTTAGAAGCTGTAACAAATATATCAGATATTTTATAAAGTTTGATTATTTCTTGTCTATCCTCTACATAATCTATAACTGTAAAATTACCGTCAAGTTGGTCGTAAATTTCTTCTTTAAGTACTCCATCTCCCACAAGTAAAAAGTGAAATTTTTTTGGTCTTAAAAAGTTTAAAGTTTTAAATATCTTTAGAAGTTGGGGAAAATTTTTGTCGGGTGAAAATCTTCCAACGTATATCAAAACGATTTTATCTTCTTCTATTGCATACTGGTATCTTAAAGATTTATTTACCTGAGAGTTCATAAAAACATCTAAATTTATACCGTGAGGTACTACTTCAACGTTATAAATACCTACAGTATTAAGATACTTTTTAGCGTAAAGAGAAGGAGCTATTACTAAATCCATCTCAACATAAGTTTTATATACGTACTTTCTAATTAATGGTCTTATTAGATTTTTACCTTTTAGTAAATTATTTGACACTTTTTCTAAATCAGAGTGAAAAAAACCCAGTACTTTAAAGCCTTTTTTCTCTTTAAGATAGTTAACTACTGATGGAATTAAAAAAGGAGATCCAATTTCAACTATATCAGGCTCTATCTCTTCTATAATCTTAGCTAATTTAACAGGATTTACAATTAATCTGTAGTTTTTTGAAAATAAAAGCTGAGGAGACTTAAGAGTTATAACTTTTGTTTTTTCTTTGTAGTAAACACTGTCTTCTTCTGACGGAATTAATAAAGTGTGTTGTATATCTTCAAACTTTGAAAAATAATTTATCTTGTTGTTTATGTAAGTTTTTATCCCCCCTCCCCTATTACTGTAAAAGTGAGTTATATCAAGTATTTTCATTTAGACAAACTCTTTGTTATTATTTTCACTAATTTTTTGTGATACAGTTTGAAACCATAAGATGTTTTTTGATAAAGATTATACTGTTTTGCTATCTTCCCAATCATTATTAGGCTGATGTATTTTTTAGTCTTTTTTATTACCTCTTTTTGTATGTCTGTAGCTATCCACCACTCACTATCTTTTAATTTTACTGTAGGTGTAGGGTCAACTGGGTAATAGCTTTTTCTTGATTTCATACAAATACCTCCTGATTTATTTTTGAAAGTTTTCCAAGGGATAACAGTTTTAACATCTCTATAAGAAGCTCCCTCTCGTCAAAGTTTTGGATGTACTGTAAAATGTTTTTCTTAATGCTGTTTCTGAGATTTTCATTGTTTATCAGTCTTTCTAAAATAATTTTGTACTCATCTGGATTGTTGTCCTTTACAATAAAACCTGTTATTTCATCTACGATGTTTTCTTTAGCCCCACCTTTATCTGATAAAAGTGGTATAAGTCCGCTTGCCATAGCTTCTAAAACGACGTTGCCAAATGTGTCAGTTGTACTTGGGAATAAGAAAAAGTCTGCACTTGCGTAAGCTTTAGCTAAGTTTTCACCTTCTAAAAACCCTGTAAAAGCTATTTTACCTGAGTAAGTCTCCCAGAGCTCCTTTTTATACGGTCCATCTCCAACTATTACAAATTTAACCTTTGGATTGTTTTTCATTCTTTCGTAAACTTCTATAAATACGTCTAAATCTTTTTCTTTAGATACTCTTCCTGCATATAACACTACAAACTGGTTGTTGTAATCTTTTATGTAATTTTTCCAGAAATTTTTGTCTCTATAAGAAGGGTTAAACTTTTTAGTGTTTACTCCTCTTTTAAATACAACCATTTTATTCTCATCTATACCTAACTCTTTAAGTTTTTTGTAGTATTCATTTGAAGGAACTAACACTCTGTCTGCAGAGTTGTAAAATAGTTTTATTAATGAAGCAGATAAATTAGCTATTGTATGGTCTTGGGTGTATCTGTAAACGTACTCTGGAAAATCTGTGTGATAAGCACTTACAAAAGGAATGTTTAAAATTTTTGATATTATTAGCCCGTATATTCCCATTACTCCGGGTGTTGCACTGTATATAACGTCAAAGTTTTCTGATTCTATGTAGTCTAAAACTTCAAGAAGGTTTGGTATATTTATAGGAATATCTTCATACTCTGGCAGGTCAAAAGTTAAGAGAGGCTCAAAGTTTTTTATGTAATTACTATCAAACTTTTTTTTGTGAGATATTAAAAACTTAACGTTATAACCCTCTTCTTGAACTAACTTGAAAAGTTTTTGAGTAGTCCTTGACACACCGTTAATTTCAAAAAAGGTATCGGTTAGGTAGGCTACTTTACCTTCTGAGTGTCCATTTCCAAAAAACTCTTTATGAAAGTTAATGGAAGTGTGTTTTTCTTCAGCTCTCTGTTTGTAAACAGAAAGATAAACCAAGTACACACTTGAAAAGATTAAAGCTTTACCTAAATACATACTGATTTTATCAAAATCAAAGCTCTTTTGATTTCTTATCTGATTTAAGGTGTATGGTAGTAAATTTGAGAAAAAGTTGAATATATTTTCGTGATTGTCTTTACTTATATCTCCTTTAAACTTTATAACGTTTTCTATAAATACAGATGCAGAGTTTCTACCTAAAATTTGGTCTAATATTGAAGATGATTGTGGCTTTGGGTCAAAAAGGTTATCAAGTAAATAACCTAAGTTGCCTAAACTATAACTTCTTTTAATACCTTCTTTCCCTATGTTCATTACCATGTGAGTTAATTTTTTTGGGTTACCGTAATCTCCCTCGTAATACGTTTTTCCTGATAGTATTGCCTGCTTTAAATCTTCTAAAGTATTTCCTTCCGCTACTGTGTAGCCTGTTCCTATGTCCATACCTCCGTGGTCATCTGACCCTCCAGTGAAGCTGATGTAATCTCTGGTTCTTTTGAAAATGTTGTGTTTATTTGCTAACTCTTCTAATTTTTCCTGTGTAAAAGATTTTGCTATTTTTTTTGTGATGTAAGCTGACGTTTTAGACCTTGTTCCGTTGAGTATCTCCCAGTTATCAAACAAAAGTGCAAATTTTTCTATATGTTCTCTTTTTAGCTTTCCGTCCATATTGTATAGAGGATGGGCTAATATGTGAACTATGTTATTTTTTTGTAGATAATCAACCAATTCGTAAATGTTTCCCCTTAGATGCTGTATGTCTTTATGCTGTTTTTCGTTTATGTCTATTGCTATAATGTGGACTTTACATCTATCTTCTGGAAAGTAAGTGGTTATCTCTTCTGATATAAATGTATCAGGAAGATGTGCTATTTCAAGGCAACCGTCTATCGTATCGTGGTCTGTGATGGTTATAAGTGTCATTCCTCTCTCTTTCAAGGTGTTATATAGTTTTATAGGTTTGACGTAGCTCTCACTTATTTTTAGTTTTTGAGAGAAATACCCTCCTGGTTTATTTGATGCTTCAGAATGTAAATGTAGGTCTACCTTTATCATCTCTACTTCCTCCTAACTTGTTATCAAGATTTTAGTTATAGAGTTTTAAGTTATTATTAAAAAAGGGTTAATTTTTGATAAAATTTAAAGTATCTTTTAAGAAGATAAATTCAAAATCATGACTGTCTAAAATGTCCTTTACAAGTTTCAGCTTCTTTTTATTAAGGACATCTACTGGGTGTAGTGCTATTCTGATAACTACAGGATTTAAAAGTTTTAGGATAGAAAAATGTCTTTTAAATGAAATAACTGACAAGGTTTCTATAAAACCCCTTGAACCAAAAGATAAAACAGGGGATAGTATCTTTTTATTGTTTTCTAAGTCATATACGAACCTTCTGTCTGTAGTAAATTTAAAGCCGTATTTTTTTAGCAGTTGAAAATCTGATTTTTTCATAAGCCAAGCAGGTGGTATAAAGCCTTCTGGGTTGTATCCTAAACTTTTTAACATCTCTAAACCTTTTTTTATTCTTTCTTCAGTATCTTGATAGTAAGCAAACTCTCCCTCTTGGTTTGTAAGCAGGTCTTTATAGCTATAAAACTTTCCAGATTTATGTGTGTATCCGTGAAGGACAACTTCGTTATCTTTTATATTTTCATATAACCACTGTTTTATCTCAAATAAACTGCCTTTTTCGTGATAAAAAGGTATAAGTAAAAAAGTTAAATTTTCTACACCTAAATTGTTTAAAAACTCTAACAACTCTTCAATCATTTCAAGGTTTGATTTGGTTATATCGTGGATAGACACGTTTAGTTTGTATAGCATCTTAATATTTCTGAGTGTAAGTATTTTGAAAGTTCTTTTCTGTCTTTAAAATCTTTAGGATTTATCGGTTTTAAAAACACAACCTCAACTTCAACACTTTTAACGTTTAGTAAAAAGTTAAAAACGTGATTAAAAAGTTTCATATCTCCGTAGTAATAGATAAGGTCTCTGTTTTTTTCATTTAATTTTTCTCTATTTACAGCCTTATACTTTATACAAGTAGGAGCTATTTTTACTCCAATTTGAAAAGCTAACTCTACAAATGATGATTTAAAAGGTAAAACAGTCTCACCGTTTGAAGTAGTTCCTTCTAAGAATATAACTAAGTTAAAACCTTTTTCTAACACCTCTTTTAACATTTCTATTTCTCGTTTTATACCATTTTTAGATTGTCTATCTATAAATACACTTCCTCCATACTCTGCTATCTTTCCAAATAAAAAGGTGTTTTTTACTTCATAAGTTGACACAAAAAGATTTTTATCACTGTTTTTTAAAATAAGAATGTCTAAATAAGATAGATGGTTTGGCGTAATTATGTAGCTTTCTTCAGGATTTAGGTTAAAGTTATTTATGTAAACTTTTATATTAAAAAGTTTTAAAGCTAAGTCTCTGTAAAAGTTGCTATTTTTTATAAGTTTATGTAATCTTTTTCTCTTATCTACGGTAAAAAAGTAGATAAAGGTTGAAGATAAAAAAAATAAAAAAGTTAGGACTAAAAAAATGCCAGCTCTGTATAAAAATCTAATGTATTTCACTTTTTTTATACTTTCTTTCAAAAGTTTTTGTCAAATTATCTGTGTTTAAAACTGTTAGAAAATCAATACACTGAAACTCTCTATCTAATGCAGGATAACTACACACAGAAGATCCTGCATTTAGGTATGCTTTTAAAAGTGATGGAATTAAGTCTTTTGCTTTTTCTAAGTCTGGATTCAGCTGTTGTAAAAAGTTTAAATATTTGTCAAACTTTGGCATGACATAATCGGGCTTTACTTCACAGAGTAGATTTTCGTTAAAATAGTTTTTTCTAAGATGTAAGTATAGATACGCAGCTTCTACTGGGTCTGTTATGTAAACACTCGAACAACCAAATAGATATTTAGAGTCTGTTTGTTTTACGTAATCAGCTATACCTTTCCATAAAAGTGCAATTGTGATACCGTTTCTATGGTCTTTCTTTATTGCAGCTCTACCCATCTCTAAAATATTTCCGTTTAACTTTTTTATGTTGTCTATGTAAAACTCTGTTTCTGAGTAAAACTTGTTAGAAAAAAGAGAAGATATTAATCTATAAGTACCTATTGGTTTACCTGTTTTTTTGTCAATAATTATTATGTGGTCTGCTAAAAGGTCGAACTCGTCAAAGTCTATAGGAATAAGTTTTTTCTTACCTTCTAAAAATACTTCAAACCTAAGTTTTAGTAAATCTAAAAGCTCGTTTTTTGTTTGAGCTGTCTTTACAATGTAGGAGTTTGTTTCTATGTGTATGTTTACTTTACTTTTTAAATTTTTTATTTTGTACTTATAAAAGTTTATAGGTATGTTTTTAACTTTTTTTATCTTATTTATAGCTATCATGTTAAAGCCTCCTTTTTAGACTTTCTTTTTAGTTGGTCTTTTTTTCAGTAAATCTTTATCTTTTAGATACTGGATAACAGTGTTCACTATCTCTTCAGCATCTTTCCAGTTTTGCAAAGTTCTATCATCTGTCTTTCCTGTAATTTCCCAAATTTTTAAAGCAATTTTCTCAACTATCTCTCTGTTTTCCATCTTGTCAGCTCCTTACTGATTTTTTATTGATTTTAGACAATAAGATTTAATTTTTGTTTAAGGTAATGTTAAAAATTTTTAGTTTAAAGTTAATGAAATTTAAAAATTTTTTGCTTATAATTATCTTTAAAAGAAAAAGAAGGAGTCTACAATGGACAGATTAGATGATATTCTTTCAGAAATAAAAAGTCTTGAAAAAAGATACTCTAAATATCTAAAAGAAAAAGAGAGAGTTAGAAAAAGACAGCAAGACGTCCACTTTACTCCAAAAGATAGAGAAATACTAATAGAAAGTTTTGTTATAGCTAACATTGTTGAAAACTTGATAAGTAAAGCCATTTCAAAATTAGTATGAAAAAGTTTGATTTTGATGAAATTAAACGATACATAGCAAAAACTTCCCAAGAAACGTCTATTTATGTAGGGTGTGATTCTAAGCAATTCCAAACTTACACGCTTTTTGTTACAGTGATAGTTGTCCATATAGACTCTTGTAGAGGAGCGAAGATATTCTCAGAGGTTCAAAAAACACGAAAGATAGAATCTCTAAGAGAAAGACTTTTAAAGGAAGTAGACCTTTCTGTTTATGCAGCGTTAAACATTTTGGAAGTAATAGAAAACAGGACTTTAGAAATTCATCTTGACATAAATCCTAGTGAAAAACATAAATCAAGTATGGTTGTAAAAGAGGCTATAAGTTATGTTATGGCTCAAGGATTAAAACCTGTTTTAAAACCAAATTCAATTGCTGCTTTTTCCGTTGCAGATTATATAGTTAACCACTGTTAAATCTTTTCAAGGACTTGAAGTTATTTGTATAACTATAAAAACTATGATAAAATTCAAGTATAGTTTATCTAAGGAGGGTAAATAAGTATGATTGACTTAAACTACTATAACAGAGAAAAATCTAAGGTAATAGAAAATGTAAATAATTACATAATTAGATTAAAGAAAGGTAAGGAAATTTTAAGCTCTGTAAATTTACCTATAAATTTTGATGAATTTACGGAAAAATTAGATGGAATTGTAAAATCCTTAATAGATGATAAAGTAAGAGTTTCTGTAATAGCAGAAGTTTCAAATGGTAAATCTACATTCCTAAATGCACTTATATTTAAGAACATTATTCTTGATGCAAGGATTGGAGAAACAACAGCAAGGCTTTATCATATTTCTTACGGTGATGAATATGCAGTAAAATACAAAAATTTAGAAAAAAAATTTAACAGTTTAGAAGAAATAAAAGAATTTATAAAGCAATTAAACAAAGAAACATTAGAAAAAGCAGAAGAAAGTAGAGAGGGAGGAAAAGTTTTAAATATTTCAGAAGATGAGTTAAGCGTGTTTATTTACATACCTTTGGAACATTTGAGAGTTGGAATAGAGGTTATTGACACACCCGGGTTTGGAACGCTAAATGAAGAATTAATGATGAAATTTATTACAAGTGCTATTCATTCAAGTGATGCTGTTATAACTATACTTGATATAAGTCAAGGAATTAAGAAAAGTGAAAGCGAGAAATTTTCAAAGCTATTGTCCATGATAAGGCCTGACAAAAGGTATATTGTTTTTAATAAGGTAGATTCATATGAAGATGAGGTAGAAAATTTTGATTATGTTAGTAGAGATGTTATAAACAATATGAACAGGATTTTAGAAAAGCAAGGATATGACCAAAAAATTGATGTAAATCAATTGTTTTATGTTTCAGCTAAATTAGCACTGCAAGGCTTTATTAAGCAAGCAAAAGCTGAAACTTTAGATGAGGGAGCTAAAAAATATAAGGAGTTATTCGAGGAGTTTGAAAAAGAGTTCTGGAACGATGTTATAAATTACAAACAAAAAGAATTTTTATCTGATAAAATCTCTTCCTTTGAAAGATTAAAAGACTCTATAAATAAAGAAATTAATAGTATTTACAAAAATTTAAAGAATAGATTATTACAAATAAAAGCTGAGAAAGATAAGATATTAAGATCACAATATGAAATAAGTTCAATGTCGTCAAAGCTTCAAGGAAAAGCTAACAATTGTATAAACTATTTAAAAAGTATTAAATTAAGTGCTGATGAAGTTATTTCTGATATTGAAGAGGAAATTTTACAAAAATCAAAAGTTATTGATTACATTGAAGAAAATTATGGTTTTTTGTCTTCACTTACTAAAAAAGGTGAAATAGAAGAAGAAATAAAGTGTAGATTAAAAAATGTAGATATAAAAAGTATTTTAAAGAGTAATCTCAAAAAATATTATGGTGATATTTTTGAAAGGATAAGATTCCATGTCCAGGATTATAATGAAAGTGCTTATGAGTTTAATTCTAAACTTGAAAAAATGGGAATAGAAAAATTTAGATTTCCCGTCGTAGAATACAAAGAATCTGAAGAAGGACAAGAAAAACAAATTTCAACTCAGTTTGAAATTAAAAGGAGCGGTGTTTTAGCTCCTGCATTAGGAGGATATCTGACAGGAGCCCTTATTGGTGGTTTAATTGAGCAATTAGTCTTAGGAACAGTTATTGGTGCAGCAGGGTTTGTTGCAGTTTCAATACTTATACCAATTTTTATCTCAAAAGATGTGAAAAAGAAAAAAGAAGAATTAAAACAAAAAATCAGAGAAGGAGTTCGTAATAGTCTTTATGATATAAAGGTAGAAATTAATAAACTAAATAATACTTTAGAAGACTATATAGACGATATTAGAAGAAAAGTTATCGAAGTTGAATTTATTAATTCAGAAATAATAAAAGCCCTTGAAAAAAGTGATTTAGACGAAGAGATAAAAAAGATAGAAAATCAATTAGATACATTAAAAAACATAGCTAATGTTTTAGAAATAAAAATCTTAGCGGAGGTTTAAAGATGGAGCAGGAACTTAAAGTTTTAAGAAATAATATATTGTTTTTAAGAAATGAATACCTTGAAAAACTTTGTGATGTTGCAATTGATGTTATAAAAAGGGATAAAATAGAAGTCATTTTTGTTGGTAAATTATCAACTGGAAAAAGTACGATAATGAATGCTCTCCTTGACAGAAACATTATGCCAACAGGGATTGGAACTATTACAAAATCTATAAACACAGTTATAAAATCTGATGAAGACAAAATCGAAGTTATTTATAAAGATGGAAACTCTGAGGTTTATCAACTTAATGAAAAAAGTTTTGAACTTATAAACGGAAAAGCCAATATAAAAGCCGTAAATGTTTATCTTAAAGACTTTCCTTTTTCAAGTGTAATATTTGTAGATACACCCGGAATTGATGAGCTACAAGAAAACTTGGAAAACTTAACTCTATCAAGAATCCCTACAGCTGACGCCGTAGTATTCGTTTTAGATATATCAAAAGGTTTAACAAAAAAAGATAAAGAGTTTTTTAATGATTATATTATTAAGTTTTTGAGAGATAAAATTTTTATTGTCTTTAATAAGCTTGATTTAGTTAAAGATGAAGTTGATGAAGAACAAATCCAAAATGTAAAAAAGGATTTAGAAGGATTTACAGTGTTTGTATTTTCTGCAAAAGAGAAAGATAAAGACTTTTTTGCTTTTAAAAATCAATTATTTAACTATCTTTCAGAAACTAGTAAATCCCAAATCATAAAATCAAGGATAAACTCAATTATAAAAGCGATTGAAGAAGTTTCTAAAAAACAGTTAAACTCACTAATTGAAAATAAACAAAAAACAAAAGAAGAGCTTCAATCAAAATTATCTGAATTAAAAATGAAGAAAGCTGAGCTTGACAATACATTAAATGATTTGAGGAAGAAGGTAGAAGTAGAAATTTTAGATATTATAAATAACAAAATTGTCCCACTTATTGATAATAAAAGAATAGAAGTTATTACAAAAGTAAAAAACATGGATCCAGATAATCTAAAAACTTATTTATCAGTGAATTTAAGAAATGAAATTCAATCACTTATAGTGAGCATAAAAGAAAATCTAAATAAGTCAAAATTTGACTTTAACATCGCAGAACTTTCTGGAATAGGGTCTACTTCATCCTTTACATCTTTTATCTTATCGTCGATAGACATTTTAGGAAAGATACTTGACCCATTACTAAAAAGATTCAATCTTCCAGACTTAACTGATGTTATTCAAGATTTGATTAAAACATTAGCTATGAGTAATATTGAAGACGATATAAATAAAATTTTTGACAAAATTAAAGAAAATATCATTTATTCTATAGAAAGCTCTAAAGACTATTACTTTGAGGAGTTAAAACTTAGAGAACATGCTAATTTAGATAGTGAAATTGTTTCGACCGAGAAAAGTATTGAATTTATTGGAAAAGATAAAGAAGAAATTGAAAATGAACTAAAATTTTATGAAAGTAAGATAAAGGTTATAGAAGACACTGTAAATAACATAAGGAGTATTCTTGAAAGTAAAGTTATTTAGGGTGATGATTTATGATAGAAAAACTTCTTGAAAAACTTGAGGAAAAAACAGACAAAATAAAACAAAAGAAAGAATATTTTATGATAAAACCTACTGTGTGTGTTGTTGGTAAAATGTCAGCTGGTAAATCTTCATTTTTAAATTTATTATTAGGTAAAGAAATATTTCTATCTAGATTGGGAGAGACTACTAAAAGTATAACAAAAATTGAGTTATGCGATAATAAATTATTAGTATCAGAATTGAATAAAACGGATTTTAAAATTAAAGAAAAAATTTCAATTTCATCGATTTATTCTGAATTTTTATCGTTTCTAAACATAGTAGATGTTCCTGGTTATGACGCAAGCTACGATGAAGAGATTAAAGCTTACCTTAAAGATGGAGAATACGATATAGTCTTATACATACTTGACATATCAAAAGGTTTAACAAAAAAAGATAAAGAGTTTTTAGAACTTTTGCAAGAAAAAGAACCTTATGTTTTATTCATTTTAAATAAAATAGATTTATCCGCAGATGAAGATAAAGAAGATACCAAAGACCACTTAAACAAAATAAAAAATGATATAGAAAAAATATATCCGAAGAGAAAAATTTTAGGTTATGTTCCATCTTCAGCCACAAAATTTAGGAAAAATAAAGAATTAGTTAAATTTTTACAAGATATTATTATAATTGCTTCTTATGTTTCTACATTTAAGAGTAATTTAAACATAATAAGGAATGGAACTATAGAAGCCATTAACAAAAATATGGTTAAAGTTAAAGAAAGGGACAAATATTACACAAATTTTTATCTCAATAAATTATACGATGAACTTTATAAAATCTCAAATTTTGACATTATAACTGATAGTAAGAATGTTATTGAAAAGCTGATAGAAAATTTAAACTTTGAACTGCAAAACGAAATAAGTAAAGATATGGAAACAATAAAGAAGGCTTTTAATGAGGTAATTAATAATGTTAGAAAATTCATAAACGATATGTCAATTTCCTATATTGAAATTTTAAATTTAGATTTAGATTATGATTTTGGGCAAGAATATTTAGTCTCAGATTTTTCAAGATTTACTATAGGACAAACTGATTATTCTGAAGAAATCTTAGATGAGATTTTCAATGGAATTATGGTTTCTATAGGTGGAGGAATACTTGCAAGACTTGCTTTAGGAGCTCTTATTCCAGGTATAGGAACACTTGTTTTCTTAGGGTCGTTAGTTTATACATTTATGAATTTAGGCAAAAAAGCCGATGAAATAAGAAGTAAAGTTTATAATGAAGTTTCATACAGATTACCGTCAATTATAACAAGTAGTTGGGAAAGTGTGTGTGGAGATATTGAGAAAAACTTCATAGAACAAATAGACTCTATAACCAAAAGTAAAGATATTGATGAGTTTCTCAATAAACTGATTTCTGGAGCTTACAATATGAATGAAGAACTTTCAAGCGTTATTATAGATAACATGGATAAACTTTGTAAATAGATTTTAATCAAAAAAGTCAAGTGTTTGGAATTTTTATAAAAAACTTCGACCCTTTGCCTAATTTACTTTCTACCCAAACTTTTCCTTTGTGAGCTTCTGTAATGTGTTTTACGATAGATAGTCCAAGACCTGTCCCGCCTATGTTTCTACTTCTTGATTTGTCTACTCTGTAAAATCTTTCAAATACGAGCGGTAAAGACTCTTCAGGAATACCTATACCTGTATCTTCTACAGTTATTGTTGTATGTTTACTATCTTTTACAGCTTTGACTATGACTTTACCGTCTTGTTTGTTGTATTTTATTGCATTTTCTATAAGGTTTTTTAAGGCTATGCTAAGTTTTTGCTCGTCAGCGTAGATTTCAAATTTAGTAGGTATCTGATTGATAAGCTGGATATTTTTTTCTTCTGTTAGGTGTTTTAAGTCTTCAAAGATTTCTTCTATCTGTTTGTGTAAATCGTAATTTTCTTTTTTGACTTGGTCTTCTTGGGATTCTAACCTTGCAAGGATTAAAAGGTCGTTTATAAGGTGATCCATTTGTTCTATTCTCTTTTTTGCAATGTTTACAAACTTTTTTATCATTACAGGGTCTTTTTCTTCTTCTATCGTCTCTACAGCTGACTTTAGCACGGATATTGGCGTTTTTAGTTCGTGGGATACGTTTGATACAAAGTCCTTTTTTGCTTGTTTGTATACTTCAAATGGTGTAATGTCCTGAATGTGAATTATCTTTTTTCCTTCTATCCTGTAAACGTTGATTAAGTATTTTTGGTTGTCTATGTTTACTTCAGCTTTTACATCTTTGTCGTGGTTGTAGGATATAAGAGAGTAGATATAGTCATTTTCTACAACTTCTTTAAAGTTCTTACCTTGGTAATTTTCATCTTTTAAAAATTTTTTTGCAAATCTATTAACAAACTCTATTACTTTGCTCTCATCATCAACTATTATTATTCCTTCTTTTAAAAAATCTAAGAAAGTTATTAAAATGCCGTCATTAATATTACTCTTCATCTAACTCCTGATGTCTTAACATTTTTCCTTCTTTCATATATATTACTTCTTCTGCAAGGTTTGTAGCTATATCTGCTACCCTTTCTATATTTTTAACAACATCTATAAGTCTAAGACCTACCTTTATAGTTGTAGGGTCTTCTACCATGTATGTGTAGAGCTCCCTAATAATTTGGTCTTCCAAGGCATCTATTTTATCGTCTCTTTTTATAACGTCTCTTGCAAGTTCTGTGTCCATTTCTGCAAAAGATTTAATAGCATCTTTTAACATCTGAATTGCCATCTGGGTCATTATTGGTAAGTCCACATACTCTTTTAACTTTGGTTTTTGTAAAATTGACTGGGCATGCTCTTTTATGTTTTCTGCGTGGTCTCCTATTCTTTCTAAATCTCTGTTAACAAATAAGTCCATTACTAAAAATCTTAAATACTTTGCCTCTGGTTGGTATCTTGCCATTGTAGTTATTATTAAGCTTTCATTTTCTACTTCCATCTTATCAACTACATCTTCATTTTCTTCAACATACTTCAAATAGTCTGGATTATGCTCAATTATAGCCTTTATTGCGTTGTCTATCATATTTTCTGCTATTTCTGCCATTTTTAAAAGTCTTTCTCTAATTTCTGTAAGTCTTGGCTCTATTAACATTTTATTTCCTCCTGAACGTATTTTTTTATTTTATCAAAGTCTTGTAAAAAAATACTGCTTAATTTTGCGATAGTTTCATAAATCTCTTCTAACTTTTCTGGTAAATATGCGTGAACAACTTTGTTTCTAAGAAGCTTTGCTTCCATGTAATCTTCTAAGTTGTTAATTATTCCTAATTTTTCTATCCTTTGAAGTCTTTGTCTAATAGTTTGAGATAAATCTCCATATAAATAAAGTTCAAGGCTTTTGAAGAAGCTGAGAAACATCTCTACCACTTTTTCAAATCTGAAGGATAAAGAGTCATAATATTCTAAGTCTTCATAAGAGTAAACAACGGTTGGGTCAAAGGGTTTATACTTTAATAAAGAATACTCTAAAAGTTTTACACTGCTTTCCAAGTCTTTATAAGCTTGACAAATCAAGTCTTTCTGCATCTTTCATTACTTCCTTTATAAAAGGGTCGTTTTCTCTGTATATTGCTATATCTATATTTGTGTCTGTGAGTAAAAAGTATTTTGTTTGATAATTTAAAATGTCCTTTAATGTCAGCTCTCTATCTGTTTTTAGGATTAAGTCTATGTCCCCTCCTTTTTTATCGTTTTTTGTCCTTGACCCAAATAAATAAATCTCTCCTTTAAAGTCTTTAAAAACTTCTTTTAATGCTTGTTTTTCAAAGTCATATAGTCTCATCTTATCCAAATCTACCTGAGATGTAGTCTTCTGTTAATTTTTTGTTTGGTTTAGTAAATATAATATCTGTTGAGTCAAATTCAATAAGCTCTCCAAGGTACATAAATGCTGTATAATCTGATACTCTTGCAGCTTGTTGCATGTTGTGAGTAACGATGATTATTGTGTGGTTTTTCTTTAGCTCTACTGTTAACTCTTCTATCTTAGCCGTTGATATTGGGTCTAACGCCGAGGTAGGCTCGTCAAACAGAATAACCTCTGGCTTTACTGCTATAGTTCTTGCTATACATAGTCTTTGTTGTTGTCCTCCTGACAGTCCAAAGGCTGAGGTATCTAACCTGTCTTTTACTTCATCCCAAAGTGCAGCTTCTTTTAAAGCTTGCTCTACTCTGTCTTTTAATTCTGTTTTGTTTTTTATACCTTGAAGTCTAAGTCCATAGGCTATATTTTCAAAAATAGACATAGGAAATGGTGTAGGTTTTTGAAATACCATTCCTACTTTTGTTCTGAGTTCCATTAAGTCTATATCTTTGCTTAAAATGTTTTTTCCGTCTAAAAGTATCTCTCCTTCGTATCTGTTTCCTGGATATAAGTCGTGCATTCTGTTAAAACATCTTAAAAGTGTTGTTTTACCACAACCTGATGGACCTATTAAAGCTGTTATCTTCTTTTCATAAATAGGCATATTGATATTTTTTAGTGCAAGTTTATTGCCTGCATAGTAAAAGTTGAGGTTTTTTACTTCCATCTTTAAATTTTCTGCCATTTTGAAAAACTCCTCCTGTTAGTGCTTTTTCCTTTGAATCAAGTATCTTGCGGTGATAGATGCGATTAAAACGCCAAATGTGAGTATAAACGACGCAGCCCAAGCCTGTCTGTGCCACTCGTCGTAAGGACCCATAGCGTATTGGAATACTGTAACTGTTAAAGATGCCATAGGTTTTGTAGGGTCTAAGTTAGTAAAGTTATTGTTAAAAGCTGTAAATAACAATGGTGCAGTTTCTCCTGATATCCTTGCAACTCCTAATATTACCCCTGTTAAAACCCCCACTTTTGCAGCTCTTAAAACAACCTGAAAACTTACCTGCCACGGTTGAGCTCCAAGTGCGTAAGCAGCTTCTCTTGTTTCTCTGGGAACTAATTTCATCATTTCATCAGTTGTGATAACTATAACTGGAATCATTAACAGTGCTAATGCAACCCCTCCAGCTATTCCCATAAAGTGTCCAACAGGTTTAACAAGGATAGCATACACAGCAGCTCCGATAACTATAGAAGGGTTGCTCACCATAATGTCAACTATGTTTCTTCCTATTCTTGCTATCTTTGAATTTCTTCCATACTCTGCAAAGTATATACCTGCTAATATTCCTATTGGAGTTCCTATTATAGTTCCTAAAAATGTAATTATTATGTGCCCTATAAATGCGTGTTTTAAACCTCCTCCTTCCATACCTGGTGGGACTGGGTCTTTTGTAAACAGGTCTATGTTGATGTATTTAAATCCATTTATAAACAAGTCTCCCAGTATCCAGAATAAGAAAAACAACCCAAAAACAGCTGAAAATAAAGAAAGGGTTAAAAATGTGTAATTTTCAATTTTTCTTTTTAACTTGTTAGCACCCATCTTAAACCTTCCACTTTTTTTCTATTTGTAATAACATCAATTTTGACAAGTATAAAATTATAAAGGACATGATAAATAAGATTAAAGCTAAAAAGTATAGAGAAGATAAGTAAATATCTGTGTCAGCTTCTGTAAATTGGTTAGCTAAAGCTACGGTGATGGTTGTAAACGGGTCTAAAAGTGAATGGGGTATCTGGTTTACGTTTCCAGCTAAAAATGTAACTGCCATAGTCTCTCCCAGAGCTCTACCTATACTTAAAATAAGACCACCAGCTATACCTGAAGCTGTGATAGGAATCATAACTTGTTTTATCACTTCCCACTTAGTTGCACCAAGGGCATAGGCTGATTCTTTCATAATTGGAGGAACCATGTTAAAAGCATCTTTTACAACTGAGCTCATAAAAGGGATTATCATAATTGCTAAGACTAAAGAAGTTGTCAAAACGTCAACTCCTGTTGGAGATCCTTCAAAAAGTTTACCTATAACAGGAACGCTTCCAAGTTTATCTTGAAGCCAAGGCTCTACCTTTTCACCAAAAAGTGGAGCAACAACGAAAAGCCCCCACATACCGTAGATAATACTTGGTATTGCAGCCAAAAGCTCAATAGCTGTTGAGAATATTGGTTTTAATTTGTTAGGGGATAACTCTGTAAGGAAAATAGCAATTCCCATAGATATAGGAGCTGCTATTAAAGTGGCTAAAAAGGTTGCTATTAAGGTACCTACAAGAGGAACCAACCCTCCAAATTTTCCAGCAACTGGATCCCAATCAGTAGAAGTTATAAAGTTTATTATTCCCAATTTATCTATTGCGAGAGATGCTTCTTTATATAGAATAATAAAAATTACAATAGGAAGTATTATCCCTATAAATAAAGCTGCAAAACCAAGTACTACTCTAAATATGTATTCTAAGAATTTAGCTTTTTTTAACGCAGAGTTTACACTGTTCATAATCCCACCTTAAAAATTTGTTTTCCTTAACTATTATAAAACAAAAAAACCCCACTACATCGTGGGGGAGAAAACGATGGAGGTTAAACATGGGAAGCTTACATTAAACCGTTTTCTTTCCAGTATTCTCTTATAAGATTTTTTACGTTTTGTGGTAATGGTATGTAGTTTAATCTTATAGCTTCTTGGTCTCCGTTTTTAAATGCCCAATCAAAGAATTGAACTGCTTTTTTAGAAGATTCAGGTCTGTCTTTTGCTAAAAGTATGAATGTCGCTCCAGCTATAGGATAACTGTTTTTACCATGTTGGTCTGTTAAAACATAGTAAAAGTGTTGTTTTTTGTCCCACTTAGCGTTTGCAGCTGCAGCTTGGAAGGATTCAACAGAAGGAGCTACGAAGTTTCCTTCTTTGTTTTTAACTTTAGCCACAGGCATGTTGTTTTGTTTCGCGTAGATGTACTCTACGTATCCGATAGCACCTCTAAATCTTTTAGTGTAGTTGGCAACACCTTCGTTTCCTTTTCCACCTATACCTGCAGGCCAGTTAACAGACGTTCCGTATCCAACTTGTTTTTCCCATTCTGGGCATACTTTTGATAGGTAGTTTGTAAATATCCAAGTTGTACCTGAACCGTCAGACCTTCTTACTACTGTGATATCTCTATCAGGTAGGTTAACTCCTGGGTTTAGTTGTTGTAAGTATGGGTCATTCCACTTTTTAATTTTTCCCATGTAGATATCACAAATAGATCTTCCGTCAAAGTTTAACTGTTTTCCTTGGACTTCTGGAAGGTTGTAGGCTAAAACTACCCCACCTATAACAGTAGGGAATTGTAAAAGTTTTTTCTCGTTTAACTCTTTTGGAGTTAAAGGTGCGTCAGAAGCTCCAAAGTCAACAGTTCTGTTTTCTATCTGTCTTATACCACCACCAGAACCGATTGATTGGTAGTTTAACTTTATACCAGTCGCTTTTTCATACATGTAAGCCCAAGCTGAATAAATTGGGTATGGAAATGTAGCTCCAGCTCCTGTTAACTCAGCTGCAAATACTACTGTAGATACTGTTAAAAGTCCCCCTATTGCTAACTTTCCTATAGTTTTCACTTTTTTACCTCCTTTCAAGATTTACTTAAGTTAAGTTTAAATCAAAATTTTTAAAATTTCATTAATTTTTTGTTAAAAAATTTTAACAATCCCCCTCTCCCCCATTCTTAACTCTATTACCAACTTAACTCAGCTGTGAGTTTGTATTGAGACTTATCAAAGTAGCTTGCAGATTTATTTAGATTACCTAAATCATCTTTTCCAGAGTAGTCAAAGTTTTCATAGTTTAAAATCCATTTTACATACTTATTCATAGTATAAGCAACACCTACATAATAAGCTCTTCTCTTATCCCAATAGGCAGTTGCCACACCTTGTTTATTTTTTGGTTTCCAGTAATCATATCTTCCAAAGATTGACCAATCTTGAACAGGTCTAACCTCAAGGTTTACAGAGTATCCATCACCAGCGTTGGCAGATGCTGTATTGTAGTCAACTTTTCCATACTGAGCTGCTATTAAAAACATTGGATGGTTGTAAACTGCGTGTATGTGGTAAAGGTTTAGATTTTTGTGAGTTGTGTATGCATCGTTATAACCTATGTTAGATGCTAAGTGTAAAGATATGTTTGCATACTGGTCTTTTGTTGGATTTAACTTTTTATCTCCGTTTCCAAGGATGTGATATGTGATTCTACCTTCAAATGAGTTATGTATTCCAGAAGATTTTGTAGAGCTTGTTTTTATTTTGTCATAACCTTCTCCGTTAAACATTCCTATTTCAGAAGATATATAAGGAGTTTTTGTTTTAAAGTTGATTCCAAGGTCAGCAGACGGCCAAAGTCCCATACCGTATCCAGATTCAGCAAATGTTTTATCTACACTTCTATACCACCAGCCTGTATGCTCTTCAAAGTCTATCCAAGGAGTGTGAGCCACACCAAACTCAAATCCAGTATGTGGTATTAATTCAGAGATGTCTTTGTAGAGATATCCGTATTTAATTTTTAATTTGTAATCTGTACCAGCTGATAAATCAGTAGTAAATCTTATGTGGTCTTTGTCTTTTAAGTATGCTTTTGTATCAAAGTAGAATCTTCTTACTTCAAAGTCCCCTCTGTCGTTGTTTCCTGTGTATTGTTTTTTGTCAACTGTGTAAGTATAACCTATGTAGGCTTTTCCGCCAATTTCAAACTTTTTAAACTTTCCTGCTAAAGCTGGCATGTCTCCCCATTTTTTCTCTAACTTGCTTAACTTCTCCTTTGCTTCCATTGCTGTCTTGTCAATTTCAGCTTGATACTTTGCTTTTTCAGCTTCTTCCTGTGCAAGTTGTTCGTCAATCGCTGCTGCTTCCTGCTCTGTTAAGATACCCTTTTCTACTAACTTTTTAAGAATAGGGTTCTCAACTACAGCTGCCTGAGATAAACCTACTGCCCCCATAAGAGCAAGTAATGCTAAACTCTTCTTCATAAACATAACCTCCTGTAAAAATTATTTACTCAGAAAGAATACAAAAAAATTGTTAAAATTTAACGAAGGAAAAATTAATAAAACTTAACGATAAGACAAAGATTGTTAAGAAAATTTAAAATTGAAAAAATCGTAGTGTGGTATAATATTTTATTCTAATAAAGGATGGGTGTCCGAGTGGCCGAAGGAGCAGCACTGGAAATGCTGTGTACGGGTAATCCCCGTACCGCGGGTTCGAATCCCGCCCCATCCGCTTGGCAGTAGAAAACAATCGGGACCCTCCGGGTAGGAGACGGTGAACCTCCCCAGGTCCGGAAGGAAGCAAGGATAAGCCGAACCTCCTATGCCGGAGTAAGTCCCGTTAATATAAAAATTTCTTAACAAAATCTTAATAAAATCTTAAATTAATCTTATTAAAATCTTCACTATGCTAACCGTAGAAAAAATTTTAAAGTTTAGAGTGCTGGATAATGCAATACTAATCTCACTATTTATATTAGAGATAATAGTATCTTTTGGACTTGGTCTAAGTATATTCAATATAATTTTTAGCCTTTATCAAAATTACCCTAACCTTAAACAGATGATAGAAAGCCTTATAAATAATACTCTGTCTATCTTCATAATGATAGAGATAATAAAAAGTATAAACGACTACATAGCTTTAAAAAGAGTTAGAATATCTGTAATTATAGACATCTCAATAATCATACTCCTTAGGGAGCTGGTGATAGGATTGTATCAACATAATATTTCTACAGAGTTTTCTATATTACTAATAGGTATTATCTTTTTATTAGTTATAATGAGAGTAATAACATTAAAATACTCACCGAATAAGTATAAACTGGAGGTATAAAAATGGCACTCATTTATGTAATTGAAGACGATGAAGACATCAACGAACTACTAACTTACAACTTTAAAAAAGAAGGATTTGAAGTAAAGTCTTTTCCTAATGGTAAGGTAGCGTTTGAACACATTAAACAAGATAAACCAGATGCTGTGGTTTTAGACTTAATGATGCCAGAGGTTGATGGGCTTGAGTTTTGTAAGTTAGTCAGGTCTGATAAAGAAATAAGCCATACACCCTTAATTATGCTAACTGCAAAAAGTACAGAAATAGATAAAATAGTAGGCTTAGAGCTTGGAGCTGATGATTATGTAACAAAACCTTTTTCTTTTAGAGAGCTTTTAGCAAGAGTTAAGGCTGTAATTAGAAGGTCTAAGTCTTACCACTTTCCAACTGCAAAACCTAAGTATAAATTTAAAGATTTAGAGATTATCCCAGAAAAGTTTGAAGTTACTATAAAAGGACAACACATTAACCTTACTATAACACAGTTTAAACTACTTTTAGCCCTTGTTAACGCAGAAGGTAGAGTTTTATCAAGAGATTACATATTAGAAAATATATGGAAATGGGATAAAGACATATACGATAGAACAATAGACGTTCATATCAAAAAATTAAGAGAAGTTTTAGGAGAGTATGGAAACTGTATTAAAACAGTCAGGGGAGTGGGATACAAATGGGAGTGCGATTAAACACTCCCACATTTCTTACATTGAAGGGTTATTTTGTCTCTTTTCAAAATGGTCTGCTGTTTTTTGAAGGATACTTTTCATTTCTTCTGTAACTTGTTTTAAAAATGCTTTAAATCTTTTATCTTCTACACCAAAGTTAGATGAAGCTGATTCTACATCTTCAACTAAGATTTTAATATTATTTTTATCCTGATAAATAGATATTCTACAAGGTATCAAAACACTTATCACATCTTTATTAAATTTTAATCCTTCTGTTAGATAATCTGCTCTACATAGTAAGTAAGTTTTGTGAGGTGTGTTTGATTTTACAGTTTTATCTACGTTCATTGTATGAATTACTCCCCATTTATGATTTTCTATCTCTGTCTTAAGTACCTCGTTAACTCTGTCAAAGTTAGCATTTTTAATAACAACGTAATAATAACCTTTTTCAAATTGAACTTCCGCAGCTAACACTGAATAAAAAGATAAAAGTAAAGACAATGAAAGGACTGTTAAAAATTTTCTCATGATACATACCTCCATTTTTTTAATATAACATGACTATATTTAATTATAGTGAATATATATTCATATATACTATGATTATTATCATTCTATTATTTTGATAAAAACATTTCTACTCCTTGGACCGTCAAACTCTGCAAAGAATATTCCCTGCCAAGTCCCCAGTAGTAAATCCCCCTTGTCAATGATTATTGAGATTGAATTTCCGGTCAAAATTGATTTTATATGTGCAGCTGCATTTCCTTCTAAGTGTTTGTAGTTGTTTATCCATGGGACTAACTTTTCAAGATGGTTTTTTACATCGTAAACAACATCTGGGTCTGCATTTTCGTTTATAAATACTCCAGCTGTCGTGTGGGGGACGTAGATAACGCATAATCCTTCTTCTACTTTAGACTGTCTTACAATTTCCCTTACTTTTGAGGTAATATCTATAAAATCTGTATGAGATGAGGTTTTTATCGAAATTCTGTATAGCATTTTTTACTCCTTAAAACAAACTCCAGCTGGACATTTTTTCTCAATGTGTGCATAAAATTCATCTTTAAACTTTCTTAAAGCATCTCTTACAGCGTTAGGAGCTGAATATCCAAGACCACATATTGAACCAACAGGAATGTTATCACATAGATGTTCTAAATATTTTATATCTTTCTCAGTTGCTGTTCCATCTTGGAATTTTTTTAGTATATTCAAAAGTTCATAAGTTCCTACTCTACAAGGAGTACATTTTCCACAGCTTTCGTGATGGAAAAACTCACCTATAACGATAAGAGCATCTATAATACAGTCATCTTCTGCTAATACTATGGTTGTACCCGTTCCTCCAAAACCCTTTGGTGAGTAGTCCATAGGTGTATCTAAATCTCTTTCTGAATAAACGCCTAAAGCTCCTGCAAAGACAGCTTTAAACTTCTTACTGTCTTTCATACCTCCAGCCATATCTATAAGTTCACGGAGTGTAATGTCCATAGTAGATTCATACACACCGGGCTTGTTCACTTTTCCACTAACAGGAAAAAGCTTTGGTCCATAGTATCCAGCAGGTCCTATATTCATGTAATAGTTCTCGTAAGTCACTATTATTGGAATGTTAGATAGAGTTTCTACATTGTTTACGACTGTAGGTCTTCCAAAAAGTCCTTCGTTTGCGGGATAAGGAGGTCTTAGTCTTGGATGTCCTCTCTTACCTTCAAGGCTTTCTATAAGAGCTGTCTCTTCTCCACATATGTAAGCTCCAGCTCCTCGGTATACCAGTATGTCAAATGAAAAATCTGTTCCTAATATATTTTTTCCTAAATAGCCTCTTTTCCTTGCTTCCTCTATTGCATCTTCAAGTATCATGTACCCAGCAGGATACTCTCCTCTAATGTAGATAAATCCAAGTTCTGCACCTAAGGCGTAAGCTGATATAATCATTCCTTCTATAAGTAAGTGTGGGTCTCTTTCTATTATGATTCTATCTTTAAAGGTTCCTGGCTCGCTTTCGTCAGCGTTGCATATCAGATATCTTGGCTTAGGGTTTGCAAGAGCAAATCTCCACTTTCTTCCAGTAGGAAATCCAGCTCCTCCTCTTCCTCTAAGAGTGCTTTCTTCTACCATTATAACTATGTCTTCTGGAGTTAGTTTTGTTAAAGCTTTTTTTAATGCGGAGTATCCACCTGTTGTTTCGTACTCCTCTATCCATACTGTTCTATTCTCTTTTGCCCTTTTTAAAAGAAGGTTTATAGAGCTGTTTGCGTTTAAATCAGGTATATTTGGATAGTATCTCATTTAACTTACCTTCTGTTATTTTTGTTCCGTCATACAAATCATCGTCTATCATAAAAGCAGGTGCTATACTACAAGCTCCTATACATTCTACCGTCTCTATGTAAAATCTTCCATTTTTACTTTCTTGGTTTGCCTTCTCTCCTGTAAGCTTTTCAAACAACTCTATCAACTTTTTACAACCCATTACATGACATGGAAGATTTTTACACACTCTTATGTGGTGTCTTGCACCTCTTTTTACTCTAAACATGTCATAAAAACTTACTATACCTTCTATATGAGCAAGAGGTACTTGAAGGTAGTCTGACAGCTCCTGCATATGTTCTAACGTTATGTCTCGATATTTTGAGTATATAAGATGAAGAGATTGTATTATAGCTTGATCCTTTACAGGAAAATGTTCTAAGTATCTATCAATCTTTTCTTTTATGTCTTCAGTTATATATATATAACCCAATCTAATAAACTCCAGCTTTAACATTTATAAAGTATATTTTATAACATTGTTTTATTTTTTTAAAGCAATGAAAGAGTCTTTTCTACTACCTCTTGAGGAGATATTGAGGTTAGGCATCTAAAATCTCCGTATTTACAGCTATCTTTACCGTGTAAAGTACAAGGCTGACATTTTAATCCTTTAAATATGTAATCTCCTTCGTCTTTCAAAGGAGCAAATCCAAAGTATGGATGGGTTGAGCCGTATATCATCAATACCTTTACGCCAACAGATCTTGCCATGTGTGCCACAGCTGAGTCATTACTTATTACAAGCTTTGATTTTGAGATAACAGCAAAGCTCTGTCTTATAGAAAGTTTTCCTCTAAAGTCTATTACTTGCTGAGGATAAATAGCTTGGTCTTTTTCTTTGTCTTCTTTGCTACCAACTAAAACAATGTTGTATCCTTTACTTATCAAAATCTCTGCTACTTGGTCGTAGTAAGGATACATTTTGCTTAAATATCTTGCTCCTGCACCTATTACGATGTAATTTTGTAGAATGAGATTTTCAACGGAGTTTAAATCTTCTTGGTCTAATATAACTTTTGGTCTGTAATCTCCCGATATTCCAAGAGGTTTTAAAGTATCTAAGTATGCCTTTACAACATTAAAGTTTGGGTCTAACATTTTTAGTCTTCTTTTTAAACTTTGTTTTTTATACCTTAAAACTTTCCCTTTGGTAAAAGTAGATAACAAAAAAGACCTTAGATTACCGTGAAGGTCAATTATATAATCATATTTTCCAAGAGTTTTAGAAAATTTCAGTATATCTTTAAATGATTTTAGTTGACTTTTGTCAACTGCTATAAGATTTTTAATTCTGTAATCTTTTTCGAAAATCTGTGAGAATGGTTTAAAAGTTAAAAAATCTATCTGATAACCACTTTGATACAAAGGGTCTAATACAGCTGAAGATAGTATAACATCACCTAAAGATGATAATCTTATAACAAGGACTTTAATCTTTCTATCTCCTGTTTAAACTCTTCTACCATTGTTGGATGGTTGTACTTCCTTGCCTGCTCTATTCCTCTTTCGTATGTTTCTATAGCCTGTTCTATATCGCCAATATTTACATAAGCCTGTGCTAAGGTTCTATAAGCAGCTCCTTGGTCGTCGTAAACACTTAGATATTTTTTAAAATACACTATTGCATCTTCGTATCTACCTTCTTTATAAAACTCTAAGGCAAGTCCGTAAAGCCCTAACGGATTGTTAGGGTCTTTTTCCAATGCTTTTATCAAAGCCTCTATTCTGCTACTCATTTTGCTACTCCTGTAATTTTAAGTATTCTTTTGCTTTGTCATAGTTTCTTATCCACTTTAACTCTTCAATACTTTTATAATATCCTCTTATTTGACGGTCTTGTATGATTAAAATAGCAGTATTTTCTCCTATGTAAGGCACTTTTTCAAGGGTTAGCTGGTCTGCTTTGTTTACATCTATTTTAAGATTATCAGCTGAGTATTTAGGTTTATCTTTAAAAATTACACTCAGGTAAGAAAATACAACGGTTATAACCGTTAGAATAACTATCCCAACTGATTGAATTTCAATTAATTTTTCATTTATTTTCAAAGAGCTTCCCTTCCTGTTATTGAAAAGCTCAGTCCAAGCTCTCTTTCTATCAGCTCAAAATCTGCTGCTGTTATCCTTACTTGTTTGTCTACCATCTTAAGTCTTAATGGGTAGTTGTAAACGGAAGTGGTATTTCGTAAGTAGTCTAAGATTTCTTCCTCTTTTACACTTGCCCTGTCTGGATGTTGAAAATACTCTATAAGGTTAATAGACCTGACATCGCTATACTTTGCATAAAAAGACTCTATCGTTAAATCGTATAACTTATTGTTTAAGTCAAGGTCTACATACTGCAGCTGTCCAAACTCTGATTTTAAACTTTGTAGGTTTTGATACACAGGTTGTGAGTAGCCTAAATCTTTACAATACTCAAGAAAAAGTTTTATGTCAGGGACAGAGGACTTTAAAAGGTCTGTTCCTGTACTTGTTTTTGCAAGTCCTATTATTATCGGTTTGTACTCAAGATTTAAAAGGTTGTACAGGGTTATAAGATGCTCGTAGTAGGCAAGCTGAGATATTACTACTTCTAATAAATCTCTTCTTTTATCAGAGAGATTGCTTAAAACTTCTTTTTCAATCTCTTGGGACAGAGAGTATATGTAAGGATATGATAAACAGTTATCTTTTACTTTTGGATAAAGTTGTTTTATTAAACTAAGTAAATCTTCTGATTCTTCTTTTGTAAACCAGTAAGGTAGAGGAAAAGGTATTATAAATTTACTTGTTATTGTTCCATCTAACATTATAAAATCTGGTTTTTTTCTTTTGGCAAGGTTATAAACTGCCTTTACTTCTGACAAAAACATAAAAAGTGTGAGTAAAGTCTTAAAGTTATCAGACTGTTTTATAACGGATAAATAAACGTCTCCAACAAAATCACTGTCAGCTTCTTGGGTTTTTGGGTCAAAGCTCTCTGCATAACCGCTAAACACTCCTAAGAAAAATCCAAGATACTGTTTACTGTAAAAAGACCCATCAGAAGCTGCTATGTGTATGTCTTTACCTGCTGGGCTGTAGCTGTTCCATTTTTCTAAAATCTCTTGTAAAGAGATATCTAAATCTTTGTTTTCTAAATACTTTAATATGTATGATTTTTTTTGTCGGATAACTTCTAAAAGTCTATAAACCATTACTTTAAAACCTACCGTGATTTTTTTTTATTTATTTTAATATAATTTTTAAATAAAAAGACGAAAAGAATTAATATGTTAAAATTATCAAGTAGCAAAGAAAAATGGTAAAAATTTAACAGTTAGATAAAAAGTTGATTGTATGGGAGGTTAAATGTTCATGAAAACGATTAGAGCAAAAATTGTGTGGAGTTTAATAGTTGGCTCAATTATTGCCTGTATTGTCATCATTTCAGCAGTATATATTGATTTTAAAAAATTACAAAAACAATCTTCTTACGATGAGATTTCTTTATTGGCAGAAACAGCTTTTAGGTCTCTAAGAATAGCCATGAATACCGGAAATCCAGAACTCGTTGAATCAGCAGCTAACGAGATAAAAAGAATTGAGGGTATGCATAGTTTTAACGTTCACAAATCTAAACAAGTTATAGAACTATTTAGACCAGATGCAAAATATACAAACGATAAAGATGTTTTAGAAGTTTTTGAAAGTAAAAAAGAAAAGATATTTGAGTTTACACAAAATGGAGATAGACATTTAAGAATCTTAAAACCTGCCATCGCTGAACAGATGTGTTTAAAATGTCACGTTAATGCAAAAGAAGGGGATGTCTTAGGTGTTATAGATATTACTAAAAGTATGAAGAAAACAGATAAAACTATATCTAACAATTTAAAGACACTTGTTGGTTTGTTTATTATTTTAATCGTTATAATTATTATATCTTCTTTAATCTTTTTAGGATTTTTCTTGTTTAAACCTCTTAATTTATTAACTGAAACGGCAAAGAATATATCTGAAGGAGAAGGAGATTTAACAAAGAGACTAAATATAAAAAATAAAGACGAAATAGGAATTGCCGCGTCATACATAGATAAGTTTATAGAAAAAGTTCAAAGTGTACTAATAAACATTAGAAAGAAAGTAGATGATTTAGTATTAGCTGAAAAAGAAGTTTCAGAAAGTGTAGAAAATATTTCAGAAAAAGTTATAAAACAAAATGAATCTATAGAAGAAGTTAAAAATATGAGTGATTTTATTAAAGATAAAGCTCTTCAGTCTAAAAATGTTGCACAGGAGACAGAAAAGTTAGCTAATGAAAGTAAAGATAATCTTGAAATGGTTGAAAAAGAGATAGATAATTTAATTAAAGATATAAACATTATAAGTTATGAAGAGCAAAACATATCTCAGGAAATTTTAAAATTACAAAATCAAGCTGAAAATATAAAATCAGTTATGTCATTAATATTAGATATAGCTGAACAAACAAACTTACTTGCACTGAACGCGGCAATAGAAGCAGCAAGAGCAGGAGAGATGGGAAGAGGTTTTGCAGTTGTTGCAGATGAAGTTAGAAAACTTGCAGAGAAAACGCAAAATAGTATATCTCAGATAGAAAATGTAATAGGAGATGTTATATCTAAGATATACCAAACTAGTGATAGTATGTTCAAAAATGCAAAAGAAATTCAAAATTTAAGTGATGATATATCAAAACTTAAAGAAAACTCTACATTAACTAAAGAAAAAGTAATACAAATGCTTGAAAGTTCAAAGCAGTCTTTAAACTCTGCCATAGAAATAACAAAAGCAGTAGAAGATATGAGTAAAAAAATTGAAGATATTTCAGAAAAATCTTTAGAAACAAAAGAAATAACCGATAATTTAAGATACACAACCGAAAAATTAAACAAAGTCAAAAACGAAATAACTCAATTAATTTTGAAATTTAAACTAACATAAATGGAGGTAAAAAATGGAAAGACCAACACCAAAACCGGTAGAAGTTCCGGTACCACCAGATAGGTTCCTCGTATCAAAAACAGATACAAAAGGTATTATCACTTACGCAAATCCTGTTTTTTGCGAAATTGCTGGATACTCAGAAGAGGAACTTATCGGAAAACCACACAACATTGTAAGGCATCCAGATATGCCAAGAACTATATTTAAACTTCTGTGGGATACAATTCAAAAAGGAGAAGAATTATTTGCATACGTAAAAAATATGGCAAAAGATGGTAGTTATTACTGGGTTTTTGCCCATGTAACGCCTACCTTTGACAGTAGTGGAAAAATAATTGGTTATACATCCGATAGAAGACCTGTTTTAAACAGAGACGTTCTTACAAACATTATAGAACCTCTCTATAGAGAACTAAAAGAGGCGGAAAGTAGAGGAGGATTAGAAGCGGGAGTAAGACTTTTAGATGAGAAGTTAAAGCAAGTGAGTAAATCTTACGAAGAGTTCGTATTTACGATTACATTTAAGGAGGACTGAGGATGAAAGAGTATAACAAACCATCTTCGCTGACTATAATACAGTATGCTAACATGCTATCTATAGGTATATTTTCTTTTGCACTTGTCATAGAGATTTACAAACATGGTTTTGACTTGATAAGAGTTTTAAATCTTATTAACTTTATAACAGCTTGGATAATTTTTGTTAATATTAGAAAAGTTCAAGGTTTTATAAAGAGAATATCTTATGTTCTAACAGAGGCAGAGAAGGGTAATCTTGAACCAAGACTTATAAAAGAAAAAGAAAGAGGAGAGCTTTTAAAACTTGCCCATGATATAAACTACCTTTTAGACCAAGTTGATGTGTTTATAAGAGAGTTAAAAACACCAATAGAGTATGCTTCCCATAGAAAATACTGGAGAAAACCTGTAGATTTTGGGTTTACTGGAACGTTTAAGGTTGTTATGCTGTCTTTGAAAAAACCTTTAAAAGCTATAGAGGAAAATGACAGATTTATAGAGAAGACACTTATGATTGAAGAGATGGGCAAATTAGGCGGTGGAATATCATCAAACTTACAAATAATAAGTAAAGACCTTGGAAGAATAGTCCAAGAGATACAAAATATAAAAAATGAAAGCAGTAAAACAAAAGAGGTATCCGAAGAAGGTTTAGAGAAGATAGAAGAGATAGTAGAACACTTAAACCAAATTATAGAATCAATAAAACAATCTTCTGATGTTGTGCTTAACCTTACAAGAAAGATATCTGATATTTCAGAAGTGGTAAACCTTATCAGAGAGATAGCAGACCAGACAAACTTACTTGCACTAAATGCAGCGATAGAAGCAGCAAGGGCAGGAGAGATGGGAAGAGGTTTTGCAGTCGTTGCAGATGAGGTTAGAAAACTTGCGGAGAAAACACAAAAAGCAACAGAAGAGATAACAACGTCTATTACTCACCTACAATCACAAAGTAAAGACGTAGCAAAAGAAACAGAAAAGATGGTAGATATGGCTAAAAATTCAGTCGAAGAGATTAAATCGTTTAAAGATATAGCAAAAGAATTCGAAAGACAAGCAGATACGGTAAACAGATTGGCTATTTACATTTCAGATATAGCGTTCTTTTCGGCAAGAAAGTTGGATCACATAATATTTAAAAACAACACATACTCATCTTTATCACAGGAAGAATTAGTCTTTAATTTTACAGACCATCATAACTGCAAATTCGGAAAGTGGTATTATTCAGAAGAATCTGAAGAGTTTAAAGTATTTAACTCATTTAAGCAGATAGAAGAATACCATAAAGACTTTCATCAAACTCTCTATCCACTTATAGAACTTATAGAAAAAGGAGAGGATATTGTAAAACATAGACAACTTATATTTAACAACCTTCAAAAAGCTGAAAATGATTCTATGGAGCTGTTTAAGCTTATGGATGATGTACAAGAAGAAAGAAAAAAATATCTTTTAAAATCTTTTTAAGAAGGTATAAATGTTGATTTATTTAGATGGAGCAGAAATTAAGTTTAGATATTAATAAACATCTTTCTCCAATTTAAAAAAACTGTATTCAAGTGAACGGAGGTATATGACAATGAAACACGTAGAAAAGATCAACGAGATAAAAAAGATGGTAGAAAACATAAAAAAGATTGCAAAACAAAGCAATCTTTTGGCTTTAAACGCCGCCATAGAAGCTGCAAGAGTAGGAGAGATGGGAAAGGGTTTTTCAGTCGTTGCAGGAGAGTTTAGAAAATTGGCAGACGACACAAACAAAATAGCAGCAGAGATAGGGATAATTGTAAATGAACTTCAACATGAGATAGAAAAGTTAGAGGAAAATTGCAAGGAAAAAGATAACAGTTAAAATGGAGGTTTGTTATGAGTGACAACTATGGACTTCCGGATATACTAAAAACCGGACAGAACGAACTTGAGATAATAGATTTTAGAATATATGAAGATAGAGAAGAAGGATTATACGAATGGATATTAGGAGTTAATGTAGCCAAAGTAAGAGAAGTTTTAAGAACACCACCTTTAACAAAAATTCCAAACATGCCACCTCAAGTAGAAGGTATGGCAGAGATAAGGGGAGAACTTATACCAGTTATCAGCCTTGCAAAGTGGATGAACATACCAGAACCTCCCGAAAGAAAAAAGTATCTTCTGTTTATGGAGTTTTTAAGAGAAAAGGTAGGAGTTATTATACATAAAGCAAACAGGATAAGAAGAATATCTTGGAAAGACATTAAAAAAGCACCTGAAGTTATTAATCAAAGATTAAATGGTAGGATTACAGGGGTTGTAGAAGTAGAAGATGGATTTTTACTTATCCTTGACTTTGAAGGAATACTAAATGATATGAACTTACTTTACGTATTTAACGTACCTACCGAAGCAGAAAAAAGAGAAGCAAAGAAAAAGTTAAGAATACTCGTAGCCGAAGACTCTGCTGTAGCAAGAAAGATAATAAAAGACATTTTAGAATCTGCAGGACACGAAGTTATACTTACAGAAAGCGGAAAGCAAGCGTGGGAAAAACTACAGGAGATTTATAACCAAGCTTCCGCTTACGGTAAAAGCGTAAAAGACTATATAGATGTAGTACTTACAGATATTGAGATGCCAGAAATGGATGGTCTTACACTTACAAATTTAATAAAAAACACTCCCGGATTTTTAAATCTACCTGTAATAGTAAACACAACTCTATCAGACGAAGCAAACCAGCAAAAAGCAAGAAATGTAGGTGCGGATGACTACTTAGTAAAGTTTGATGCAAAACACTTAACCCAACTGATAGAAAAGTATGGAGGTGGGCAATGATTCCAGATGAACTTAAAGAAATTTTTGAAGAGTTTGTAGTTGAAGCATCAGACCATTTAGAAAATTTAGAATCAGCACTACTAAGCCTTGAAAAAGATGCCGAAAATCAAGATTTGATAAACTCAGCTTTTAGAAGTATGCATACTCTTAAAGGTGGAGCTGGTTTTTTAGGATTAACAAAAATAGTAGATGTTGCACACAAAGCTGAAGACATACTGGGAAAAGTTAAAGAAGGGAAGCTGAAAATCACTTCGGAAATTCTTGACGTTTTGCTTAAGGCAGTTGATTACATTAAAAATGCTATAAGGGATTATCAATCTGGAGAAGAACCTGAAGAACCTACAGATATTATAGAAAATCTCACTGAAATATTAACAGACAAACCAAAACATTCTTCCTCTCAAGACCAAGGAGAAATAACATTAGACAGGTTGTTAGATAAGTACGGTTTATCACACCTAAAAGGTCTTACCATAGAAGAGATACTCGAAGAGTTAGTTTTAATGCCACCAAACAAAAGACCAAAAGAGATAGTAGATTACATAGATAACTTGTTAAATGTTGGTGCTGAGACAAAACCTATACCTACAGACATAATCCAAAGTATAGAAGAAGAAACAGCTAAAAAGATGCTTGAAGCTGTAGAAGAAGAAATAATAAAGAGAGATTTAGAGACACCAACGACAGAAGAAAATAACATAGAAGAGACTAAGATAGAAGAAACAAAAAAAGAAGAGAAAAAACCTCAAAAACCTCAGAAAAAAGATGAAGAAGAGAGGGTTTTAAGGATAGACGTTCAAAAGATAGAAAACCTTATGAACCTTGTAGGAGAGCTGGTTTTAGATAGAAACAGGCTTTTGAGAAGCGTTCAGGAACTGACACAAAACATGGCTTCAAATAAGTACATAGAAGAGATAGAATCAGTTGCATCTTCAATAGATAAAATAGTAGGAGATTTGCAACTTGCAGTTATGAAAACCCGTATGCAACCTGTTAAGAGGCTCTTCCAAAAGTTTAGCAGAGTAGTAAGGGACTTATCAAAGTTAGTAGGAAAAGAAGTAAATCTTATAATTGAAGGCGAAGATACGGAGATGGATAAATCTATTCTTGAAAAGTTAGAAGAACCTTTAGTCCACTTGATAAGGAATGCCTTAGACCACGGATTAGAAACTCCTGAAGAAAGAAAGAGACTTGGAAAACCACCTATCGGCAAATTAGTTCTAAGGGCTTACTATCAAGGAGATAGAGTTTATCTTGAAGTAGAAGATGACGGAAGAGGAATAGACCCAGCAAAAGTAGCCCAGAAGGCGATAGAAAAAGGAATAATAACAAAGGAACAACTTGAAAAAATGACAGAAAAAGAGATATTGCAACTTGTTTTCTTACCGGGCTTTTCAACCAAGGATAAAGTATCAGAAATATCTGGACGTGGCGTAGGAATGGACGCTGTAATGAATACAGTTATAAACTTTAGAGGAACCATTGATATATGGAGTGAAAAAGGTAAAGGAACAAAGATATCTATGGCATTTCCTTTAACAGTTGGCATAATAAGGTCTCTGCTTGTATCTGTTAGTGGAAGAAGATTTGCTATACCTATATTCTTAGTAACTGAAATTATATCTGTAGAAAATGCGACAGTAAAAACACTGTCTGGGAAAGAAGTATTAATATTAAGAGAGAAAGCTTTACCACTTATAAACATATATGATATGCTAAAAGTGCCTCCTTGTAAGACAGGATATATAATAGTATGTCTCATTGGTAATCAGAGAGTAGCATTTACAGTAGAAGACCTTTTTGGAGATGAAGAGATAGTTGTTAAACCACTTGGAAAAATATTTGGAGACTTGCACGGTATATCAGGAGCTACTATAACAGGAGATGGTAAAATCGTTTTAATACTTGATTTAGTAGAACTCCTTAAAAACTTAAACAGTAATGCCTTAAAAGTATAGGAGGGTCATTATGAGCTTAGTACTATCGACACAAAAAAAACCAGTAATTTACGGACAAGATACCACTAAAATTTTAGAGTTTTTAGGAGTGTACCTGGAAGACGAATTTATAGGTATATCCCTTAAAAATGTTTTAGAAATATCAAAGATATTAGAAATTTTTCCCGTCCCTCTGACCCTACACTACATAAAAGGAGTAATAAACCTAAGGGGTGAGATACTTCCTGTTGTATCAATAAAAGAGATGGTAGGAGTGAAGGAGACAAAAGAACCAACAAGACTTATTATATTAGAAACAAACTTAGGCAAGTTAGCTATACTTGTAGACTCTGTTTACGGTGTGTTAAAAATTCCAGAAGATAATTTAGAGCCAAATCCTATGACCAGTATATACAGTAATTACCTTTCAAACGTAGCCTTAACACCTCAAGGATTTATAAGTATAATAGATTTAGATAAACTTTTTCCTGAGAGGGAAGAATAGGAAATAGATGTTTATAGTGAAAATTATGGAATTTATAAGCAATAAAAGAATGGATCTTTTTCAAAGTTTATTTTTTAACCTTTATGAAAAGTACAACGGAGATGCGGACTATTTTGTAGAAGATTGGTTTAGACGATATACTTATACAACATTAAAAACTTACTTTAGAGAGGACTTTTTTAAAAAAGATTTAGAAGAGTTTTTTAATAAGAATAAACATGTTATAAAAACTTACATAAAAGCTTATTGGAGTTTTTGCAATGACCCAGATGCAAGACCCCACCATATAAAAGTTGCAATGGATTTTTTCGGAATAAAAGAACTTTCGGAAAAAGAACTTAAGAAAAAGTTTAGAGAGATGGTAAAGTTGTATCATCCTGATATTCATCCAAATAAAAAAGAAGCAACATTAAAAATGATGGAAATAAACCATCATTATCAGATTCTCAAAGCATTTTTAGAAAAATACGGAGGAGAGTAATGGAAAACCTAAAGACTGTTATAAAGAGCATACTGGAAGAAGTAAGATTACTTGAAGAAAAGATAGAAGAAACTGCAAAAGTTACTACCCATACAACGAAAGTCATAACACCTACCGCTACAGAAAGTCTTAGAGAGGTAATAAAATTCTCCGAAGAAAGTGCAAACAACATAATAGGGCAGATAGACAAAGTAGAAGAAAATTGTAAGATAATCGACGCTATAACAAATGAACTTTTAAACTTAAACCCTATTAACACTATAAAAGAAAAGTTAAATATAATAAAAGAAAAAAATCAAGATAACATGAATATCTTAATAAAGGTTTACGAAATGTTTTCTTTTCAAGACCTTATGGCACAGCAGATAAAAGAGGTTATAAACATATTAGAAGAAACAAAGAAAAATCTCTTAAAGTTTGCGGCTACATCTATAGAAATGTCATCATCTTTATCCGAAGAAGATAAAAAGAAAGCAGTTGGAAAAGTTCATGAACTTATTACTGGAGATAGAGTTAATCAGGAAGATGTAGATAAACTTTTAGAAGAATTAGGATTATAAAGGAGGTTAATATGGGATTTCCTTCAGATGCTAAAATTTTATCAGTAGACGATATGGCTACAATGAGAAAAATAATAAAAAGTCTTTTAACACAACTGGGATACACAAATGTTGATGAAGCTGAAAACGGGAAAGAAGCCTTAGCAAAACTAAAACAACAAAAATACGATTTGGTTTTACTAGACTGGAATATGCCAGAAATGGACGGAATCACACTACTACAAGAAATAAGAAAAGATCCGGATTTGAAAAATATACCGGTTATAATGGTTACAGCTGAAGCCAAAAAAGAAAACGTTTTACAAGCAATACAAACCGGAGCAAATAACTATATAGTTAAGCCTTTTACAGCTGAAACTTTGAAAGAAAAGATAGATAAAGTTTGGGCACAATTGCAAGGTTAGTAAAATGGATAAAGAAAAACTTTCAGGATTAGATAAAGCTGCTGTACTTTTATCAATTTTACCAGAAGATAAAAATGTAAAGATTTTTAAACATTTAAAGCAGACAGATTTAGAAAAAATTATAAAAAAACTTCTAACGCTCGAATCACCAGATAAGGAAACTTTAAAAAAGGTCATTGAAGAAGCTTATAAAGAAATATCCGAAACAGCTCCACTAAGGCTTCTTCCAGAAAACCTTAGAAAGATATTAGAAAAAGCTCTTCCTCCAGAAAAGGTTAAAGAACTTTTTGACGGACTACTTCTAGCAGAACAAGGAAAAGCCATATTCAATGAACTTGAAAAACTTCCCTCTAAAGTAGTAGCAAATCTTATAAAAAATGAGCATCCTCAAGTTATATCACTAATATTAAGCCAGTTAAAACCAAGTAAAGCAGCAGAGATAATCCAATTTTTACCAAGAAGACAAGGAATATCAAACATTCAAGAAGAAGTAATAAAAAGACTTGCATCTTTAGAGAAAGTATCATCAAATATGATTAAGATGGTTGCTGATAATCTTGAAGCAGAGTTATACACTATAGGAGCTGGAAAAGAAGAGATGTTAAGCGGTTTAGACATAGCTGCTGAGATAGTTAACAACCTTCCAAAAGACTTTGCACAGGAGATATTAGACGAAATAAGAAAAGAGGCACCTTCGTTGGCAGACAACATAGAAGAAAGAATGTTCAAATTTGAGGACATTATTAAACTTGACAACAGAGCTATTATGGAAATACTCAAACAAGTTGACAAAAATGACCTTCTTGTTGCACTTAAAGGAGCTCCTCAAGAGATTATTGACAAGTTCCTTGCTAATATGTCAAAAAGGGCTGCACAGATGTTTATGGAAGATATGGAAGTACTTGGACCTGTTAAAAAGTCAGATGTTGAAAATGCCCGTAAGAAAATTATACAGGTTATTAAAAACCTTATACAAGCTGGTGTTATTGAGTATGGCGGTGGTGGAGAAGAGATGTTATAATTATAATTTAGTGGGGTGATTTAAATGTCAGATTTTTTATCTCAAGAAGAGATTGATGCATTACTTGGAGGTGGGAAGAAAGAAACTGTTGTTGAAACGAAAAGAGAGAAACCTTTTGATTTTTCTAAAATTGAAAAGATAAAGAAAGGTGGTTTTCCGGGATTGGAAGTAATCTTTGAAAGATGGGCTAAAATATTCCGAGAAGAGATAAGATCTCTATTCCCCGTTATAAACATGGTTTCTAAAAATATTATAACTGTGATGAAGTTTGGAGATTTTATCAACAAAATTCCACTACCTGCATCTTACACGATATTTACAATGAAACCTCTTAATGAGTCTGCACTTTTAGTAATAGACTCAAGAGTAGTTTTTAATTTAGTTAGTGCCTTGTTTGGAGGAGGTGCAAGACCCTTTAAAATAGAAGGTAGAGACTTTACAAAGTTAGAGATTAACATAATTAATGATTTTGTAGATACTGTTTTAAGTAGTTTTGAGAAAATATGGCACACTGTTTTTCCAGTTGAAATAGAAAAAAAATCTATTGAATTTAACCCATTTTTAGTAAGGATAGTATCTCCTGCTGAAAAAGTTATAGTAGTTGAGATGATACTTGACATAGAAGGTTTAGAAGTACCCTTTAGTTTTGCTTTTCCGCAGATGCTTTTTTTACCACTAAAAGATATCATCTTTTCAGAAACTTCTGGTTTAGAGATATCTCCGGAATGGGAAGAAAATATCCAAAAGAAAATATCAAAAGTAGAACTTACGCTAACTTTAGAACTCTCACGTTTTACTATGTTAGTAGAGGAATTAATAAACTTGGAAGTAGGGAGTGATATAATTTTAGATGTAAAAAAGGATGATATCATAAAACTGTTAGTTGCAGGAAAACCTAAGTTTTTAGCAAAGCTTGGAAGGTACGACAAAAAGTACGCAGCGATGATAGTAAGCAGAATTAAAGGTGAGGAAGATGGAAGAGAAGGAAAATAATAACCAAGAAAACCAAGAAGAAGTATCTCAAGAAGACTTGGCAGCTGCTTGGGAGCAGATGCTTCAGCAGGAACCTGTTGTAGAAGAAAAAGAAGAAAAAAAAGAAGAAAGTAAACCTTCTGAATCTCAAGAAGACTTAGCGGATGCTTGGGCACAGATGCTTGAATCTGAAAAAAAAGAAGAGAAAACAACACCTGAACAAGAAATTATAAAAGAACAACCAAAAGAGGAACCTATAAAAGAACAAACACAAAATATTCCAGAAGTTATACAACAAAAACTTAGCATACTCTTAGACCTTCCTATAACTATAACGGTGGAGATAGGTTCAAGGGTAATGACAATAGAGGAGATATTAAAACTTTCACCAAGTAGTGTAGTAGATTTAGATAGATTTATAACAGAGCCTATAGATTTAAAAGTAAACGGCGTTTTAGTAGCAAAAGGAGAGCTTTATCAGGTTGAAGATCAGTTTGCAATAAAGATAAAAGAAATTTTGACGAAAGAAGAAAGAGTAAACCTTATATCAAAACAATTGAAGAGGTTATAAAGATGGCAGTAAATTTTCAACCAATTTACATTTTAGCCTCTGGAGGAAGTAGGGCGGTAGATCAGTTAGATACTATAACAAATAATATATCAAACGCAAACACTTCTGGATTTAAAAAAATACTTATGAGGGAGATGAGTCAAAAAATTCCAGAAAATGTAGGACAAACGGGAGACTTGCTTGTATTTCCAAGATTTAGAGATACACATGTTATCAACAGTCAGGGGACTCTCATAAAAACAGATAACCCTTTAGATTTAGCAATAGAAGGTGAAGGATTCTTTCAAGTAGAGACAAACGTAGGAAGATTTTATACGAGGAATGGACATCTTTTTATAAACAACGAAGGTTTTTTAGTTGACCAAAACGGTGGATACGTACTTGATACAAACGAACAAAGAATAAAATTAAACACAAACGGTAGAATAGATATTACAACAAAAGGAGAGATATACCAAAACGGACAACTTGTAGCAACTTTAAGAGTAGTAAACCTACAAAACCTTCAACCTGTAGGAAATAGTTATTACAACGGACAAGAACAACCAACTCAAAAGTATAGTATTAGACAAGGGTTTTTAGAAGGATCTAACATAAATATAGTAAAAGAAATGGTAGAGATGATAAACAGTCATAGAAGATTTGACATTTACATGAATTTAGCAAAATCTTTAGACCAACTTGAAGGAAGATTAAACGAAATAGGAAAAGCTTAAAAGGAGGGTTTAACATGTTAAGAGCACTTTGGACGTCAGCATCAGGAATGGAAGCACAACAAACAAACTTAGATGTTATATCTCACAACATAGCAAACGTTAATACTGTAGGGTTTAAAAGAAGTAGAGCAAACTTTGAAGACCTTATTTACCAAGATGTTAGAGACCCGGGAGTTTTAAGCTCTACTCAAAACAGAGTTCCAGCAGGAATACAGATAGGTTTAGGTGTGAAAGTCTCAGATGTTGCAAAAATGTTTTCTCAAGGAAGTCTTATAAAAACAGATAACCCGTTAGACCTTGCTATTCAAGGAGATGGTTTTTTCAAAATAGAGATGCCAGATGGTAGTGAAGCCTTTACGAGAGCGGGAAATTTCCAACTTGACAACGAAGGTTATATAGTAAATCCAGAAGGTTATAGATTAAGTCCAAATATCCAAATATCAGCCCCAGAAACAGTTATAAGTATATCAGTAAGTCCAAACGGTAAAGTTGTTGTAGTTAGAAACAGTGGTGGACAGCAGACAACAGAGGAAGTTGGAGACATAAAACTCTACAGATTTATGAACCAAGCAGGATTAAAAGCGATAGGACAAAACTTGTTTAAATATACAGAAGCATCAGGAGAACCAATAGAAGGAGACCCTAACACAGACGGTTTTGGAAAGATTACACAAGGATTTTTAGAAGCTTCTAATGTAAACATAGTTGAGGAGATGGTTAACCTTATAGTTGCCCAAAGAGCCTACGAAGTAAACTCAAAAGGAATAATTACAGCAGATGAAATGTTAAGAACTGTTTCAACGCTTAAAAGTTAGATAGGATGGTATGGTTTTTTATACTAATTTTAGCTTTTATTAAGCTAAGTTTTTCAGCGGATAACGTAGAAAAATTCAAAAACTTAGTTGATAATTACGTAAAGACAAACTTTAAAGAGTTTGAAATTGTAAATATGGTAAAAATACCTGAAAGTTATACAAAACAGATTACGGAAGACTTTGACAGTGTAGATTGTAAAAGTAAAGGAAACAGTGGACTGTACCTTTACTTGTCTTGCTTGGTGATAGAAGATGGTAAAACTTTAGCAGAAATACCAGTTGCGTATAGAATAAGTCAGCAAAAAGATGGAAAATTAATTCTAGTTATACGAAAAAATCAAAAAGTGAATATTTTATATATGAAAGGTGCAATAAAAGTTCAACTTTTAGGTATTGCGTTAGATAATGGAAAAGAAGGAGATTACATAAAAGTTAAAAATATTTCTACTGGTAAAGAAATAGTAGGAAAGGTTATAGATGGACAAACGGTCTTAGTTGAGGGAGAGTAGATGAAATTAAAGTTAACAGCTTTTATTCTAACGGCTTTTGTTATAGGATGTGCATCTAAAAACGAGTATGCCAAGCCTTACAACCCTGTTCCTCCTGATATTCCACAAGAGAAAGTTTCAAGAACTGCAGGGTCTTTATACACGGGAAGTTATAATAATCTGTTTACAGACTCAAAGGCATTTAACGTTGGAGACGTTATTACTATAAAAGTTGTAGAGACAATAGCAGGACAGACAGCTTCCGGAACAAACACACAAGAACAATCTAAAATGTCTTTAGGCGTACCATCTCCAACTATAATGGGTAAACAAGTACCAAATAAAACGCCTATTGCAGGTATTACAGAAAATAACTCTGACACTTATAAAGGGACTGCATCAACAAACAGGTCTTCTAAACTGATAGCTACAATATCTGCAAGAGTTACTAAGGTTTATCCCAATGGAAATCTATTTATAGTCGGTAAAAAAGTTGTAAAAGTAAACGATGATTATCAAACACTTGTAATATCCGGAATAGTAAAACCTACGGATATATTACAAGATAACTCTGTTGATTCATCAAGAATATCTGATATGTATGTTGAGTACAACGGAGAAGGTTATATGGCAGACAGTACAAAACCAGGCTGGCTTGCACAATTTTTAAAGAAAATCTGGCCATTTTAAAGGTAGAGAAAATGTTTAAGAAAATAATTTTACTGCTTTTTATACCTTTTATAACGTTTGCTGCTACAAATGAGATAAAAATCAGAGATTTAGTAGAAGTAGAAGGTTTTAGAACGAACTATCTTACAGGCTATGGTATCGTTGTAGGACTTAACGGGACTGGAGACGGAACAACAAGTAGATACACACTTATAAGTATTGCTAATATGCTTAGAAAACTTGGTATATACATAGACCCAGCTCAAGTAAGGACTAAAAACTCAGCAGCTGTTATCGTTACTGCAAACCTTCCACCGTTTGCAAAACCGGGAATGACTGTAGATGTCCAAGTTGCTTCCATAGGTGATGCAAAAGATATTAGAAATGGACTTTTAATAAGGACACCTCTTTATGGTCCCGATGGTAAAATATACGCTTTTGCTCAAGGTCCCGTATCAACTGGAGGAGGATTTACTGAATCTAACAAGACAGGTAAAGTTCAAAAAGGATTTACAACAGCTGGTATAATACCAAACGGTGTAATAATAGAAGAAGAGCTTCCCTTTGATTTTAACTCTTTAACTGAGATAACACTTAACTTGAAAAATCCAGATTTTAAAAGGTCTACACTGATTGCAAACACTATTAATAAAAAGTATCCAAACATAGCCAGTGTTTTAGATGCCACTTCTGTTAAAATTAAACTTCCAGATGGAAACTCCAAGGCGGAGTTTTTAGCATCAATTTTAGACCTAAAAGTTTCCTTAGATACAGATTATCCAACTATTGTTATCTACGAAAAAACAGGAACAGTTATAATGAGTGGAGATATTAAAATAGACCCACCTGTTTATGTATCCCATGGAAATATATACGTATCGGTTGAAACTGTTCCTCTTGTTTCTCAGCCGCCGCCTTTATCAGGTGGTCAAACTGTAATTGCTCAGCAGACTATAACGAAAGTAGTTGAAGAAAAAGGAAGAATTATAGAAATAGAAAAGCCTTCTTTAAAAGATTTAGTAAAAGCCCTCAACGATTTAGGTGTTTCTCCGTACGACCTTATAGCTATCATTCAAGCTATAAAAAATGCAGGAAAGATTAACGCAAACATAATAATAATGTGAGGTTTCATAATGGAGATAAATCACATAAACTCTTACTTTGATTTAAAAAGTATCCAAGAAGCAAAAACACCGGAAGAAGTAGCAAAAAACTTTCAAACTATTTTCTTATCGATGGTAGTTAAAGAGATGAGAAAAACAGTTCCTCAGTTTTCCTCAAACGATTTTGGAAGTAGGATGTACCTTGATATGTTTGATATGCAACTTGCACAGGTAATGGCAGACTCAGACCAGTTAGGTTTAAAAGACTACATATTAAACGCTATAAAATCCTATGCTCAAAACCAAGATAAAAAGGGATAATCTTGGAAAGAGCCTTAAGTGTATTTGAAAAGATAAATCAATACTCAGATGCAATAGTAATTATTCTTATTTTAATAATTTTAGGTTCATTAGTTCTTCCCGTTCCACCTTTTTTACTTGATATACTTCTTACGTTCAGTATTACATTTTCTATGCTAATTCTTATGGCTACTGTATATGTAGAAAGTCCTTTAAAGTTTTCTTCATTTCCTTCTATACTTCTTGTAGCTACACTTTTTAGACTATCTTTAAACGTTGCATCTACAAGAAGAATACTTCTGCATGGACACGAAGGACCTGATGCAGCAGGACACGTTATACAGGCTTTTGGTCAGTTTGTAGTAGGCGGTAACTACGTAGTAGGTATAATTGTATTTTTAGTGCTGGTTATAATTAACTTTATCGTTATTACTAAAGGAACAGAAAGAATATCAGAAGTTGCTGCAAGGTTTACACTTGACGCTATGCCAGGAAAACAAATGAGTATAGACGCTGACCTAAACAGTGGTCTTATAGATGAAAAAGAGGCTCAAAGAAGAAGACAGGAAGTTCAAAGAGAAGCTGATTTTTACGGAGCTATGGACGGTGCTACCAAGTTTATAAGAGGAGATGCGGTAGCAGGAATAATCATCGTTTTTATAAACATAATAGGCGGAATTATAATAGGTATGGTTCAAAAAGGTATGGACTTTCAGACAGCTCTGCAAAACTTTACAATACTTACTATAGGTGATGGATTAGTATCTCAGATTCCTGCATTAATAACTTCAACAGCTGCCGGACTTATGGTTACAAGGGCAGCCTCTGAGATGAATTTAGGACAAGAGATATTTACACAGCTTACAAGTTATCCAAAAGCACTATTTATGGCTGCTGGTGCAATATTTGTTATGGGTATTATTCCGGGAATGCCTACATTACCATTTTTAATCTTATCTTCCATAGTAGGTATATCTGGTTATATGATGAACTTAATACTTAAAGAGAAAGAATCAAAAGAAAAAGAAGAAAAAGCAAAAGAAATAGTAAAGTCGTTAGAGGAGGAAAAACCCGAAGATTACGTCCAACCACCAGAACCTCTTACATTAGAGATAGGATACGGGCTTATATACCTTGTAGATGAGAAACAAGGAGGAGATTTAGTAAAAAGAATAAAAAATTTAAGAAAACAGCTGACTAAGGAGCTTGGTCTTTTAATACCTTTAGTACACATTAAAGACAATCTTGAATTAAAGCCAAACGAATACAGAATTCTTATAAAAGGAGTAGAAGTAGCAAAATACGAAGTTTACCCTGGAAAGTACCTTGCGATAGATACAGGAATGATAAAAGAAAAAGTTGAAGGTATTCCTACGAAAGACCCTGCTTTTGGATTAAACGCTTTATGGATAGAAGAGAATTTAAAAGACAAATCAAGATTATCAGGTTATACAGTTGTAGATATAAGCACAGTTATAATCACACACCTTTCAGAAACAATTAAAAAGTACTCATACGAAATACTTACAAGACAGCAGGTAAAAGAACTTTTAGACATAGTATCTAAAAACTACCCGATGGTAAAAGATATCGTTCCAGACCAAGTACCTTTAAATATTTTACATAAAGTATTACAAAACCTTTTAAAAGAAGGAATTCCTATCAAAGATATACCTACTATCGTAGAAGCATTGTCAGATAACATAAATAAAACAAACGACCCAGACCTACTAACAGAATATGTAAGAATGGCTCTTAAAAGAGTAATTACAAGTATGTATCAAAAAAATGGAGAGATAATGGCATTAGTTTTAGGAAATAGAACGGAAAACTATATAAATAAACTACTTAATGAGAACAAAAACGGCTTATCAGTAAGCCCTTCTTTTGTACAGAAATTAATAGCATCTATAAGCCAAGACTTAGATAAGTTTATAATAAACTCTACCCAGCCTATACTGATAACTTCACCTATCGTTAGAAAATACGTAAAACAGATACTTGAAAACTACCTTCCAAATCTTACTGTTTTATCCTACGGGGAGATAGAAAATAATGTAAAATTAAATATAGTAGGGATGGTGGATGTAGATGAAAATTAAAATATACGAAGGTTTTAACTTAGAAGAGCTTTTGAATAAAGTAAACCAAGAGCTGGGAGATAAATATAAAATCCTTTATAAAGATAAAGTTAAAGTAAAAACAAAGATACCTTTTATAAAAAAAACAAAACACATACTAATAGTTGAACCTGAAGAGGAAGAAAAAGTCCAGTTTGAAGAATTGTTAGAAAAAGAGTTAGAGGTTGAAGAAGAGGAAAATTATCAGCCTCCTTCCAATCCACTTCGGTCTTACCATCTGGTAGAAGAAAGTCCTGTAAAAGAACCAGAAGTTAAAAAAGAAATAACAATACACGATAATAAATTAGAGGAGATTACAAAAGAATTCTCAGGCAAAGCTATAGATTTGATTAACATCTTAACACAAAAAGAGGTAAACTTAGAGGTTGCTAAAGAGATTGTAAGAGGAGGATGTGGTTTAGAGCTGTCTTCTAATAAACTTGATTTAAAACACTTTACTTTTAGAGAATCATTGATAGAAGGTCTAACTAACAGCGTTAAGTTTAAAGGTGATGTATTTGAAAACTTAACAAGACCAAAAGTTTTGGTTTTCTTAGGTCCAACAGGTGTAGGAAAAACAACAAATCTTTTTAAAATAGCTTCAGATTTAGTTTTAAATAAAAACAAAAAAGTAGCAGTACTCTCTATTGATACTTTTAAAGCAGGAGCTGCAGATCAGGCAAGAAGTTATTCTAACATCTTAGGAATACCTTTTTACCTACTATCAGACCCTAAAAAAATAAGAGAGACCGTTGATGACTTAAACTTTGTAGATGTTATACTTATAGACACGATAGGAAGAAGCCACTATGACCACTGGAAGTTAGGCGAGATGAAAGAAACTTTAAGATTTTTGGATGAAGCTCAGTATATGATGGTTTTAAGTGCTAATATGAATACAAAGGAAGGTTTTAATATAATAGAAAAATACCAAAGATTTTTCAAAATAGACTACTTATTCTTTACAAAGATAGATGAAACTGCTTATCTGGGTATAATACTTAACCTTACAGTAAAAACAGGCATACCACTCACTTATATAAGTACAGGTCAAAACGTCCCTGAAGATATAAAAGTTTTAACCCCAGAAAGACTTGTCTCTTTACTACTTAAGGAGACAGAATAATGGAACAGCAACTTGAGCATTTAAAAACTTTAGTAAAACAAAAGTTAGAAAATAACAATAATGTTATAAAAAACTCGAAATTTATATGCGTTGCTTCTGGAAAAGGAGGAGTAGGAAAAACAAACTTCTCTATAAACTTTGCCTATATCTTAGCTAATAAATTTAACAAAAAAGTTTTACTTATTGATGCAGATATAGGACTTGGAAACATTCACGTCATCTTAAACATACCACTAATAAGGTCTTTAAAAGAGTTTTTTGAAGGTAAAAAAGACATAGAAGAAAACATACTAAATGTAAAGAATTTCGATTTAATTCCTGGCTTTTCTGGAATAGACAACATATCGGTTTTAGAAGAAGAGAAAATAATTATGTTAGTTGATAAACTTGACAAAATTTCAAAACTATACGATTACGTAATTATAGATACTGGAGCTGGAATAGGAAAAGATGTTATAAACTTTGTACTTCCATCTGACAAAACTTACCTTATCACAACTCCAGAACCTACCGCACTTACAGATGCTTACAGTTTTATAAAATCCTTATATAAGATTTATAACTATAAAGACTTTAAAGTAGTTATTAATATGGTAAAAAGCGATGAAGAAGGATATGAAGTATTTGAAAGATTGAAAGAATCTTGTAAAAAATTTTTAGAATTAGATTTAGAGTTATCAGGATTATTGCCTACATCTGAGAACCTAAAAAAATCAGTTTTAGAAAGAAAGTTAATATGCGAAGAATATCCAAAAGATAAATTTTCAGAAAAACTAATCCAAATAGCAGTAAAAGAAACAGGAGAAGAAATTAAAAATAAAGAAGAGAAAAGCTTTTTTAAAAAATTTTTATCACTGATAAAAGGTGAATGAATCTGGATAAAGAAAAGAAAAAATTAGTAGAAGAGAATTTAAATCTCGTTAAAAAAGTTGCTTCAAAAATATACTATAGATTACCAGATTGTAGTATTGATTTTGATGATTTATTTCAAGTTGGAGTGATAGGTCTAATTAAAGCTTCAGAAAACTATAACGAAGATAAAGGGAAATTTTCAACCTATGCCTATATAAGAATTAGAGGAGAGATTTTAGATTTTTTAAGAAGCTTAGAAATTTTTCCCCATACGGAAAGAGATTATATAACAGTAGAAAAAGCAGAACCAGACGAGGATCTACCTTACTCTAATACTGCTGTTATCCTTAGTCTTGATAGGATAATATCTACAGAGGATGAAAGTATATCTTTAATAGACTCTATTGTATCAAACTCCAAAACACCTGAAGAGGAGTATGAAATAAAAGAACAGATTGAAAAAATATCCCAAATAATAGACAACCACTTAGATGAGAATGAAAAAAAAGTTATAAATTACTTATTTTTTGAAGAAAAAGATCCGAAAGAGATACAGGAGATTATGGGAATAAGCTTAGGTAGAATATCTCAAATAAAAGCAAAAGCACTGGAAAAAATCAGAGAAATTATGTATCATAATAAGGAGAAAGTTGGAGGGAAATATGAATCCCATAAAAGAAAGTAGTTTAGATAGCAATTTAACTGCGATAAAAAATAACAAAGCAAAACAGAAAATAAAGTTTTCTGTTTTTGACCTGATTTTGTCCAAAGAAACTTCATCAAAAGAGTCTTTAAAACCAGAAAACAAGTTAAAAAAAGATAAAAACATAGTGGAGAAAGAAACAAAACTCCAGCAAGATTTAATAGATTTGTCCAAACAGACTGATAATGTTCAACTTCATAAAGCTATTGAGATATCAGAAATTCAAATAAAAGAAAACCTAAAACCAGAAAATAAGACAAAAAAAGATAAAAATGCTTCAGAAAGAGATTTAAAAATTCAGCAAAATTTGACAGATTTATCCAAGCAGATTGATAACCTTCAGCTTGATAAACCCATTGAAATAGTAAAAATTCAAACAACTGGAAATCTAAAACCAGAAAACAAACCAAAAAAAGATAAAAACATAACAGAAAAAGGTTTAAAACTTTCGCAAAGTTTAAATCAAATTCAAATAAAGACTAATACTGAAAAAGGGGGCAACTTTTTAACAGAATTACAAAATGATGGAAAGCATAATAAAATTTTAGACCAGTTAGGTGTTCTATCTCAAGAAGATTTCAAATACCAAAAAACTTTACCTCAACAGAATTTAAAACAGGTGTTAACGCAAGCAGAGAATCAATCAGCTAATAAATTAAGTAAACTCCAAAATCAAGATAGTGATGTAAAAGATGTATTAAAAACATATAACCTTAATCAGCTTAAAAAATTAGAAAATAATAATAACTTAAATGAAAATAAGTTATTGCACAATACCTCTTTAAAGAACGACGAGATTAAAGTGAAAAGAAATTATGAAAGTATTAAAGAAACAGATCAAATAGATTTGAAAAAAGTAGATATTAAAATAGAATCTAAAAAACAAGACTTTCTTAAATCCCTAAAAATAGAAAGAGAAGATTTTACCAACAATATAAATAATAACATCTTAACAGAAAGTTTTAAAAATACAGAAAAACAAAGTATTAACACTAACCTTAACAGTAAAAGTTTAGACCAGAATACGAATAAGAGTAATAATTTAGACTTTGTTAATACTAACAACGCTACAGCTGTTAACTACGACCTTACCTCTGGGTATAACAGCTCAAAATCAGCGGGTGATAATGCAAATAGTTTCACTCAAAACCAACATCAGCCCAGCACATCTGGACAAAGTAGTTTCCAAAATTTTAACATAACATATCAAAACACAAACATTAACGCAGTTATTACACAAACAACATTAAATCTTTTTATAAAAAGTTCAGACGTTGTGTTTACACCTGAAATTATTGACAGTATAAAAAATATCCTTAAAACCAGTGGCTACAAAGATTTAAAGCTTACTTTAAAAGATAGAGAAAAAGTATACAAAGTAAACAGCATAGAAAAATTAAGCCAACCGACTACCGAAAAAGGTATTAATATTGCAGTATGAAAAAACTTTTTTTTGTTATACTTGTTTTTTCTTTCGTCTCTTTAAACTCTTACGGAAAAACTGAAAGTGAAGATTATCCAATCTATCAAAAAGCATTATCTTACTATAATTACGGTTCTTATTACTCTGCTTTAGAAGAGTTAGATAAATTAATTTACAAAAAAAATCTAAAGTTTTATCCAGACGTTCTACTTTTAACTGCGAAAACGTATTTAGGTATAGGAATAAAATCTGGAATAAAAAAGTATCTTTGGAATGCTGTATACTATCTAAATTACTACATAGGATATGGCGGTAAAAAGACAGAAGATTATTATTATACAAAGGGGTTGGCATACGAAAGACTTGGATTTTACGAAAGGGCTTTAACAAACTATAAAATAGCTTTACTATCAAAATCAGAAAACAGCAATATTACAAACAAGATAATTCTTGGAATTATGAGAACTTCTATTTTAATGGAAAAGGTTGACAACATAACTAAGTACATAGTATACCTTGCACCTTTAGAGACAAGCGAAGGACAAGAGTTATCTGTCGTTTTAGGTATGAAGTATTTTTATGAAGGAAATTATGATTTAGCATTTAACTACTTCTCACAAGTTTATCAAGATTTTGAAGAATATTTACTTTACAATCCGGATTTTTACTACTACATTGGAGAGACTGCCTATAGATTAAAAAAGTACGAGTTTGCTAAAAGAATATTTAGAAAAATTGTAAATAATGTAAAAAATGACGATGTTATAAGGAAAGCTTACTTAAGACTTGGTGATATAGCAGTAATACAGAATGATAAGTATGAAGCGTTTAACAATTACTACATAGTTATAAACAGATTTCCAGAAACAAATGAAAACACTGTAGCAAGGCTTAAAATGTTAGCGCTTGGATTAAAGTATTCAGATTTAGAAAGTAAAATAAAAAAAGTAAAACAGCTCGAAGACCCTATTAAATTTGTAGTTCAAACTCTTGTATCAAATAGGACAAACTACATAGGAAAATACGCTATAGGAAACTTTGGAGTTTTAGTTTTACAAAACCCTATAGATTTTTTGATTGATAAACTATCTTACGAGCTTTCCCTTTTATACCCTGCCAACTTTACTTATGAACAAGCAGAGTATATAAGAAGTCTGTGGACTCCTTACTTGGAAAAATTAGATAATAAAGCACTTATAAAACTTTACAAAGCAAATCCTAAGTTTTTTAAAGATATATTTGATGAAAAAATTCTAAAAAGAATATTAGAAAATCTTAAAGACAACTACTACAAAAAAGACTTACTAAAACATTTAATTAAGATTTACGACAAAGATGAGTATAAAATCCAGCTTACAAAAATATACTATGAAGAAAAAAATTACTCTAAAGCTTTAGATACCCTATCTACTGTAAAAGATAAAAATTGTAACTTTTATATAATTTCTGCTCTTGTTAAAAAAGCTATGAATATGAGCTACAAAGAAGATTTGGATAACATAGAAAAAAGCTGTAAAGACCAAAAACTACCATTTGAAATTGCTCTTGATTATCACTTAATAAAGAATGACTTATCAAAAGCAGTATCTACTATTTTAGAAAACAAAAACAATCTAAAAGACGGTGAAGATACTAAAAATAAAATCTCAGACTTAATCCTAAAACTGTATAACGCTAAAATGTATAAAGAAATCTCTGAACTTTTAGATAACATTCCAGAAAATCTATTACCAAAAGAAAAACTTTGTGATATAGCATCTTACTATTTAATTGCAAAAGTTAAACTAAATTCAGTTAATGCTAGAGAGTTGTATTATAATACTGTAAAAAAATGTGATACACAAATCGCTAAAGTATCTTTTGAACTTTACGAAACAGTAAAAGTAATACAGGAGGTTAAAGGAAATGTTCGATGAAACAGATAAGATAAATAAAATGTCTTCTTTTTACTTTGAAAGATTTAAGGTTATTCAGGGAAATATTGCAAATGTCAATACACCTTTTTACAAACCTAAAGACCTAAAGTTTGAAGAAGTTTTTAGAAACCATGTTCCTATGAAGCTCACTAATCCAAAGCATATCAATCCAGAAGGTAGTGAAGATATAAAAATAACAAGTTTTGAGAACGGATACATCACAGGATATGATCAAAACAAAGTAAACCTTGAAGAAGAGATGGCTAAGCTTGCGGAAAGCTCAATAATGTATAAAACTCTTGTTGAGGTTATGAAAAAAGAAATGGCAAAGATGAAGTATGCGATATCAGGTAAATAAGGAGGGATTAAAAGATGATTTTTAAAGGGCTTGAAGTATCAGTTTCAGGAATGCAAGCAGAAAGAGTAAGGATAGACTTATCAGCCAGCAACCTTGCTAACATAAACTCAACTAAAGCAGAAGATGGACAACCTTACAGAAGAAAAGTTCCAGTATTTGAAGCAGTTTTAGACAGTCAGTCAAAAAATATACCTGTATATAAAGTGAAAGTAAAAGAGATTCAAACAGACCCTTCTCCTTTTAAATTAAAATTTGACCCAAATAATCCTGACGCAGACCAAAACGGATACGTAAGACTACCAAATGTTGACCCTGTAAGAGAAATGGTAGATATGATGTCAGCAATGAGAAGCTATGAAGCAAACCTTACAGCTTTTAACACCCATAAAGACATGATTTTAAAAAGTCTTGAAATAATAAGAGTATAAAGGAGTAAGCTATGAGAGTAGAATTAAACACTCTTCCATTAAAGTTGGACCAAGAAACTAATTTAAATAATCAAGAAAAACCCTCTTTTTCAGATATTTTGAAAAACTTTATCCAAGATGTAAACAACGACCTTTTAACAGCAAAGCAGGTTGAACAAGATTTAGCAGCAGGAAAAGTGGAAAACATACAAGAAGCTATGTACCTAATAGAAAAAGCAGACATATCATTTAAACTTTTAACAGAGATAAGAAATAAAGCATTAGATGCATACCAAGAAATAATGAGAATGCAGGTGTAATCCTTGGCTATAGACATTAATCAGCTAAAGGAAAAGCTTATAGAATTTGTAAAGGACAAAAAAAATCTTAAATATATAGTATCAAGTCTTATAGGGCTTTTTTTAGCCGTTATTTTGTCTTTAATACTGTTTAAATCTTTTCATAAAGAAGATTACGCAGTTTTATACTCTGGTCTATCTCCTGATGATGCAGGAAATGTTCTTACAGCCCTATCACAAGAAAACATACCTTACAAGTTGGAAGGAAATGGAACAATTATAATGGTACCAAAAGATAAAGTCTACGATGCAAGGTTAAAACTTGCCGCAAAAGGACTACCTTCTGGAAAGGTTGTAGGGTTTGAGATATTTGAAGAACCAAAGCTTGGAACTACTCAATTTCAAGAAAACGTCAATTATATAAGAGCTGTTGAAGGAGAGCTTACAAGGACTATAAAACAGCTTGATGCTGTTATGGATGCCAAAGTAAACATATCTATGCCAAAAGATTCTTTATTTGTAAGAGAAGATGAAGAAGCAAAAGCATCAGTAATAATAAAACTCTGGCCAGATAAGGATTTAACAAAAGAACAGATAAAAGCTATCGTATTTTTAGTATCCCACGCCGTACCAAAACTAAAACCAGAAAACGTAACAGTTGTAGACAATAGAGGAAGAGTTTTATCAGACCTTATAGATGAAAATATAACAGAAGCCTCTGGAGATAAAACTGTAGAGTTAAAAAGAAAACTTGAAAAGCAGTTAGAGAAAGACATTCAATCAATGCTTGCAAAAGTAGTAGGACCAGAGAGGGTTGTTGTTAAAGCAAGCGTAGAACTTGAAACGGGAAAAATCAATCAAAAAGATGAGATATATGACCCTGACAAAGTTGCTGTAGTTAGTGAAAGAAAGATAAAAGAATCAGAAATAGAAGAAGCAAACACTATTAACGCCCCTCCAGGAACTCCTACAAACGTGCCACCAGTTATGAACACGCCTATTTTTGGTGGAGGTGGTAAGAAAAAAGAAAAAAGTGATATAACAACAAACTATGACGTTTCCAAATCTATGATAGAAACTCAAAAACCTCTATTTGCTATTAAGAAAGTAAGTGTTGGAGTTATGATAGATGGTAAGTATAAAGAAGTTAAAGATAAAGATGGAAATATAAAGTTAGAATTTGAACCAAGATCTCCACAGGAGCTTCAATCTTACGAAAATCTTATAAAAAGTGCAATAGGTTTTGACCCAAACAGAGGAGACAATGTTACTGTAATTAGCGTACCTTTCGAATCTTTAGAAACTCGAAAACAAGGAGAAGAAAAACCAAGTATTATACAGTATATAGTTGCAGGTTTATTGGGTTTAATCTTGCTTGGATTAATAGTATTCTTACTGCTTAAAATGAAAAAGAAAAAACAAGAGGCTATTATTACACCTTTATCTACAGGAGCAGCTCCTGCAGGTTTAGCCGCAGAACTTGCTAAAAGATACGAAGAAGAAAAAGGACTACAGCCAGAGTTTGAGAAAATACCTGAATACATAAAATTATTAGAGATTGCAGAAGAGAACCCTGTACTTATTGCTAATCTTATATCAAAGTGGTTAAAAGAAGAAGGTAAGTAATGTTAAATCTTACAGATTTTAGTAAGATAAATAAAAGTAATAATTTAGAAGATGATAAAAAATATCAGGAACTATTGATGGAAAACTCCATTTTAAAACATCAAATTAAAGAGCTTGAAAAAAAGTTAGAAGAAATAAAGCAGATATCCTTAATCGAAGGTTATGAAAAGGCAAAAGAAGAACTACTAAAAGAGTTAGAAATTGAAAAGCAAAAATATTTTAATCAATTAAAACAGGAGTTTGAAGAAAAAACAGCTCAAAAGTTACAGCTGTATAAAAAAACATTTGAAGATCTAAATTACAAATTAAATCAAGGTTTGAAAGAGATTTTAGATAAAATAAACGTAATTATTTCAGACTCTGTAGAAGAGATTTTAGATTTTTTATCTTTAAATTATCATAATCCTCAAACAATTAAAGACAGTATTGAGATGTTGATAGAAACTTTAAAATCTAATAATCTCGTAAGCATAAAAGTTGGAAAAAAAGAATTAGAAGAACTTTTAAAAAAAGCTTTACCAGACACACAGATAACACTTGATGAAACATTAAACCCTAACGATTTTAAATTAGAGTTTGAAATGGTAAAGGTAGAGAATAACGTAAAAGAAAAAATAGAACTGGTAAAAGATGAAATTAAAAGAGAGATTAAAAAGTTATCCGAAGTATAAGATAATAGGGAAAGTAAAGAAAATTAAAGGAAACACGATAGAAGCTGTAATGCCTGAAGTTAGTATAGGAGACGTATGCTTTATAAATGACAAAATAGAGTCTCAAGTAATTGGTTTTAACGATATGTATACCATATTGATGACATACGAAGATATTGAAGGAGTCAAAGTAGATAGCCCAGTTGTGCTAAGTTATACAAAAGGAAATATTTTAGTAGGGGATGACCTGCTTGGGTCTATTTTAGACCCTTTTGGAAAATCTCTCAATAAAGAAAGTATAAATTACTCAAATAGTTATTACCTAAAGTTAGAATCTATAAATCCTCTTAAAAGAGAAAGGATAAAAGAAGTTTTAGATGTTGGAGTAAAAATAATAAACAGTTTAATCACGATAGGAAAAGGCCAGAGAGTAGGGATACTATCACCAGCTGGAGTAGGAAAAAGTACCCTTCTTGGAATGATTGCAAGATACACAGATGCAGATGTAAACGTTATTGCACTTGTAGGTGAAAGAGGCAGAGAAGTAAAAGAGTTTATAGAAGATAACTTGGGAAAAGAAGGTTTAAAAAAGTCAGTGGTTGTCGTTGCAACATCTGATATGTCTCCATTAGCTAAAATAAGAGCTGTTTTAGTTTCTTTGACTATTGCACGGTATTTTTCTGACAAAGGTAAAAATGTCCTTTATCTTCTTGACTCGTTGACAAGAGTTGCTATGGCTCAAAGAGAAATAGGTCTTTCTGCTGGAGAGCCTCCAACTACAAAAGGTTATACACCATCAGTTTTTACTCTTATGCCTAAGATAATAGAACAAGCAGGAAATTTTAAAGGAAAAGGAAGTATAACAGGAATCTACACAGTATTAATAGAAGGTGAAGAAATATCTACAGACCCAGTGGCAGATGCAGCTATATCTTTCTTAGATGGACATATCGTTTTATCAAGACAGATAGCCAACAAAAGAATATATCCAGCTGTTGACATACTAAAAAGTATAAGCAGATTAATGCCACAGCTGGTAAATGACGAAATAATGAATTATCAAAGTATAATAATAAACTTAGAAAGCAAATACAGAGATATGGAAGATATGATTAACTTAGGACTTTATAAAGAAGGGTCTTCCAAAGAAATAGATATTGCAATAAAGATGCATCCAATAATAGAAGACTTTATTAAACAAAATATAAATGAAAAATTTGACTTTAATTCTTCTATTGAAAATTTAAAAAAAGTGATAGAATATTATCTAAAGATGGGAGGTGAGTTGAAATGATAGATACTTCTTTAACAAAATTTCCCGATGCAGCTCAAACAGGAAAACCCAAGATTGTAGATACAAATTATGATAACTCTAAAATGTCCAATTCGGACTTTTTAAAAGTTCTTCTAACAGACCTCCAATGGCAAGACCCATTGAACGCCAAAGATATATCAGATTTTCTTGATAATACTGTAAAACTAAGACAGATGGAATCCTTAGATGGTTTTCAAAAGCTAACCGATGCTTTATCTAAATTTACAAATAGTATTCTTACAGCTTCCTCTCTAATAGGTAAAAAAGTGAAGTATGAAGGTAATCAAACTTACGTAGAAAACGGTAAGTCTCAGATAGAGTTTAAGTTAGACTCTCCAGCATCTTTGGTAAAAGTCTCTATAATAGACCAAAATGGAAATGTAGTAGAAGAAAATACACTTAAAGATTTAAATGGTAATACTACATACCCTTATCAGATAAATAACAATAATCTATCAAACGGTTATTACAAAGTTATAATATCAGCAAAAGACTCTCAAGGTAAAGATGTGTCTTATACCTTATACTCAACAGGAATAGTTAACAGTGTTTATAAAGATGAAAACGGGTCTATATCTGCTAAAATAGCGAATAATCCAGTTTCATTAGATAAAATTTTAGAAATAAGTATGTAGGGAGGTAGATGCCATGCTTCAATCATTTTATACAGCTGTAAGTGGCTTAAACGGTAACCAAAGATGGATAGACGTAATATCTGATAACATTGCAAACGTTAACACTATAGGTTTTAAAACTGAAAGAGTTACATTTGAAGATTTAGTGGCAAAAAGTTTAACAACGTTTGCAAATAACACACCTAAAAACATGGAAATAGGCGGTGGTTCGTTTATTGCATTAACAACTAAGGATTTTTCACAAGGTTCATTCCAAAACACAACTAATCCGTTGGATTTAGCGTTAGATGGAGAAGGATTTTTTATGGTAAAAGATAATCAGGGAACTGTATACTATACAAGAGCTGGGCAGTTTAGATTAGATGCTAACGGTGATATTGTAAACGTAGATGGAATGAAGCTTCAGGGATGGAAGTTAGATACTGCTGGAAACATATCCGCTGCTTTAGACAAAATAAACGTTCCATACTCTGTACTACCATCTATTACCACAAAGATAAATCTTGTAGAACCTACAAACTTAGATTCAAGAGTGAATACAATCTCTGGAACAATAAATCCAACTAATCCTGCAACATTTAACTATGCAAACTCTATGACTATTTATGATTCATTAGGAAATCCTCATACTTTAACTTTCTATTTCCAAAAAAGTGCCGCTAATACTTGGAATGTGGCAGCTTACGTAGATAACAATACAACAACCCCTGTTGGAAGTGGTACATTACAGTTTGATTCAACAGGAAAACTAACTTCAGGTTCTCCTATTAATTTAACTATTAACTTATCAAACGGAGCTACTACTCCTCAAACTATTACTGTTGATTTTAGCCAAGTTAAACAGGTTGCTTCTGACTTTATCTTCTATGCAAATCAAGATGGATTTGCAAAAGGAGATTTAATTGGTGTGTCTGTATCAGAAGACGGTGTAGTTAGAGGAATGTATTCAAACGGTAAAGTAGAACTAATTGCAAGACTTGCAGTTGCAACTTTCAAAGATAAAGAGATGCTCGTTAGAAAAGGCAATAACTTATATCTTCCAAACACTCAATCTTTTACACCTATAATCACACCAGGAGGAATATTAAGTAAAGTTAGAAGTGGATTTTTAGAACTTTCTAACGTTGATATTTCAAGAGAATTTATAAACCTTATAACTGCACAGAGGGCATATCAAGCAAACGCAAGAGTTATCACTACCGACGATCAAATTCTACAAGAAGCAATGAACATTAAAAGATAACAAGAGGTAGTTAATGGCTGAAGAAAAAGAACAACAAGAGCAGCAACAAGAAGAAGGAAAAGGTGGGAAGAAAAAGTTAATAATTATACTTATACCAGTATTATTACTTATACTTGGAGGCGGTGGTTTTGCCGCTTACAAGTTTTTATTTGCTCCAAAAGGTGAAGAGAAACCAGCAGAAAAAGTAACAAAAGAAGTTAAAAACGTTGAAGAGCATGGAGTTGAGCTGGAAGTAGGCACTTTTGTCGCAAACTTAGCTGATAAAGACGCAGACAGATACATAAAAGTAACAATAGTAATGGAAGTACAAGATGAAAAAGTGAAAGAAGAGGCAACCAAAAGAATGCCTCAAATAAAAGACTCTATAAATACATTATTATTTACTAAAACATCAGAAGAGTTGAAATCTCCCGAAGGTATAGAAAGACTTAAAGAAGAAATAATAAGAAGAATAAATGCCATATTACCTACGGGTGGTGTTAAAGATGTTTACTTTACTGAGTTTATTATTCAGACGAGTTAGGAAATGATAGCTTTAGAAGATATTATTTTTTTTAGAGATGTAGAAGTACAGGTAAGAGTAGAAGTATCAACTATTAAAAAAACATTTGAATTTTTACTAAATATAAAAGAGGGGGATATAATCCCTCTTGAAAAAAATATAGAGGATTTTCTTGTATTACATGTGGAAAATGTACCATTTGCTATTGGAGAAATGACAAATATAAACGAAAAATTCGGAATAAGAATAGTAGACCTTATAAAAGAAGATGTTTGAACTTACAATTGTTGTAAAAGTAATTTTTTCACTGATTATAGTTATTCTCACTATGTACGGTTTATTATTTGTTGTAAAAAAATACTCTCCAATCGCTTCAGGATTTTCTAACGAAAATGATATAAAAGTAAGGGATCTAAAATTTATTGGAAAAGATAAAGGGCTTTTTACAGTAGAATTTAACAAAAAGGTTATTTTATTTTCTTTCAGTCAGACAAGTGTTGAAAAAATTGACGAAATGGAGTTAGAAAAAAAAGAAAATGAGTAAATATTTATTTGTCTTACTTTCTTTATTTATAGTCTTTGATTTTAGTCAAGCCGACTTACTTACAGAAACTCTGCAAAATTTTAACAGATTAGATACCTCTTTAAAAATTCTACTTCTTATAACAATACTTAGTATAGCTCCTGCTATACTTATAAGTATGACATCGTTTGTCAGGATAGTTATAGTTTTGTCCTTACTAAGACATGCGTTGGGTATTCCTACAGCTCCTCCAAATCAAGTTATAGTTGGTCTTGCATTATTTTTAACTTTTTTTATAATGAAACCAGTCTTTGATAAAATAAGTGAGGTAAGCCTTACACCCTACCTTAAGAAACAGATATCTGACGTTCAAGCTATTGAAAACGCAAAACAACCTTTAAAAGAGTTTATGTTAAAAAACACAAGAAAAGAAGATTTAAAACTCTTTTTAGACATATCAAAAGAAAAACCTCAAAAACCTGAAGATGTAAGTATGACTACGCTTATTCCTTCATTTATGATAAGTGAAATAAAAACAGCTTTTGAAATAGTTTTTATTATTTATCTTCCGTTTTTAGTTATAGACTTTGTAGTTGCCAGTATACTTATGTCTATGGGTATGATGATGATACCTCCAATGTTTATCTCTCTTCCTTTTAAACTTATGCTTTTTGTCCTTGCCGATGGCTGGGAATTACTTACAAAAGCTTTAATACAAAGCTATAAATTTTAGGGAAGTAAAATGAATATAGATTTAGCAGTAAACTTGGCTATGGAGATGTTTAAAATAACGTTGCTTGTAAGCACGCCCGTTATTCTTCTTATTTTTATAGTTGGGCTGGTTATCAGTATATTTCAGGCTGCTACTCAAATAAATGAAATGACTATTACATTTGTTCCTAAAATCGTTGCAGCTATAATAGGATTGATGATTTTTGGTTCGTGGATGACTACAAAGTTAGTAGATTATACCCGTCATGTTTTAGAAATGATAGTTCAGATATTAAAGTAGATGGTTTTAATAACACCTGACCAAGCTATAGCAGTAGCTCTTGTATTTTCAAGAATAATAGCTTTTTTTTCTACTTTTCCTTTAATATCCTCTGCTATAATTCCCCATAATGTTAAAGTTTTATTAGTTGTGTCTTTTGCCTTTTTTACTATGCTGGAGTTTAGCATTCAAGTTAAAGTAAATCAGATAGAGCTTATAACGTTTCTTATTTTAATTGTTAAAGAGTTTTTTATCGGCTTATCTTTAGGGCTTATCGTTAACATACTGGTTTCTGCATTTTCTTATGCAGGAGAAATAATCGGATTTTTAATGGGTTTAACCGTTATGAATATATACAATCCTGCCTTTGGTCAAACATCTGTTTTATCTGGATTTTTTGTTTTTTTATTTTATTTCCTATTTTTTGTTTCAGGTGCTTATCAGATACTTATAGGTTCTTTATTTAAAAGTTTTGAAATTTTACCGATAAGCCAAACTTCCATAAATCAAGGCATATTTCCATATGTAATAGAAAAATCTGGAGATATTTTTTTACTCTCATTTCAGATGGCTTTTCCTTTTATCCTTGTTTTGCTTATTTTTAACGTTGTTTTAGCGCTTATAAATAGACTTATACCTCAAATAAACGTATTTTTTATAGGTCTTCCTGCTCAGATTTGGATAGGCTTTATAATTCTTATGTTTTCAAGTATTTTACTTGTCAAAGTAGGATTAAACTTTGTTGATAAAATGGTAGAATATTATACAGAAGGATTAAAAATACTCAGCAGGTAATCTATGGCAAAAGACCCTCGCAAGACAGAAAAGGCAACGCCTAAACGAAGGCAAAAAGCGAGAGAAGAAGGTCAAGTCTTAAAAAGTACGGACGTTGCTATTGCTTTATCGTTGTTTGTCGTTTTTTTAGTGATGGTTTTTTATATTCCATTTATATACAAACATCTTTTAAGCTATTTTAAGTACACATTTTCAAATCCTCTTTATCTAATTCCAGAAGAAAACGGTAATAACTTTATATGGTTTACTTTTAAAGTTTCAGCCCTGTTAATACTACCTTTTGTTTTCATACTTTTTATCGTTGGAATTATATCTAACGTAGCACAGTTTGGATTTTTATTTACATTAAAACCGCTAACTCCAAACCTCAGTAAAATAAATCCAATATCAGGTTTGCAAAGACTTTTTTCACTTTCTACATTGTTTGAGCTTGTAAAAAGCATTTTAAAACTATCCTTAGCATTGTTTGTATCATACTTTATAGTTAGCTATTTACTTGATGGTTTTTTGGTCTATATGACTGCAACTATAAACTCTCAAGTTTACATACTTGCAAAAACAATAATTATACTAATAATGGCATTTGCGTTTTTATCTATACCAATTGCAATAGCTGACTTTTTTTATCGTAGATACGAATATGAAGAAAATCTAAAGATGACTAAGGACGAAGTAAAGGAAGAAAGAAAATCCTACGAAGGAAACCCGCTTATAAAAAGAGAAATTAGAAAAAGGATGAGACAGTTAGCTTTAAAAAGAATGATTGCAGAAGTCCCAAAAGCAGATGTTGTTATAACAAACCCTGTTCACTACGCCGTAGCTTTAAAGTATGAAAAAGGAAAGATGAGAGCTCCACAGGTTGTGGCAAAAGGACAAGATTTAATAGCTCAAAAGATAAAGGAAGTTGCTAAAGAACACAACGTAAAAATCGTAGAAGACCCGCCTTTGGCTAGAGCTTTATACTCTTCCTGTGAAGTTGGAGATTATATTCCAGAAGATTTTTACGAAGCAGTTGCAAAAATCCTTGCAGTTATTTACAAACAAAAAGCCAAAATGATATAATTTTAATAATCTGAGTTGGAGGGTAAAATGGTTTTTTTTAGGATTATTTTTGTAATGGCTTTGTTGATTATAAATATTTCAAAATCTCAGGTATTGGTAAAACCTGGTGAAATAACATATTTAGAAGTTAAGTATAACGATACTTTAGTGGCAGGAGAACCTAAAACTATAGAGTTTAAAGCAACAGACGCTTTTGGAAACCCTTCTAATAACTTAGGATTGGTAGATAAAATAAAGGTAATATCAAACGGTTTAATTCTTGATAAATCTGAAATATATCCAACAGAGATAAAAAGCGGAATATTTACATTAAAGGTAAACGGTAAAAAAGCAGGGGATTACTCTATCCAATTCCTATTAAATGAAAAACCAATTATTATAAAAGTACAACCTACAAACGCTCTAACTCCAACTCTAAGATTTAAAGTAATAAACAACAAAGCAGATTTTGTAATCATAACTTCACCTGATACATTTTTACCAGGATATCCATATACAGTAAAAGTTTCTTTTTACGATAAAGAAGGAAATCCTGTAATAACAAAATATCATTTAAATCAATCATTTACTATAACTGCTAATGGAACATCAAAAGAAGTTAACATCAATGATTTTATAGGGGAAACTTATGAGTATCAAATAATACCTTATCTAACAAAGGAGTTTAGTATAGAGGTTATAGACAAATATATAGACAAAAAAGTAGCTTCTAAAATCATCCAACCTGAAAAACAAGAGATAAGCAAAATAGATATAGAAATGCCTTTAGAGTTGGAAGTAGGAAAACCATTTAAGATAAAATTAAAAGCTTACGATACAAAAGGAAGGTTAATAAAAGTTTACGATAAAATAGGTAAAGATGTAATACTTAAAACATCTGGAACTGGAGATTTAATACCAAATAAAGTTCCAAAGGAAGCTTTCTCTGATGGAGTTGCTGAAGTAGATGTTATATATACAAAAAGTGAAACTATATCTATATACCCTGAATTAGAAGGGTCTTCAAAACCAATCCAAACTGAAAAACCACAGAAGGAGATAAAACAAGAAACAAAACAAGAGAAAAAACAAGAAATCAAAGAAACTCCAAAGAATAAAGAAAAAACATCAGTAAAATTAAAATTTCCCCCTGAAATTGGTACTATCGGTAGATTGGTAGAATTATCTTCAACAGAAAATGGAACTTCATTAAAAATAATTTTTTCTAAAAGAGACCTTGATTATGAAGTGAAAAAGTATGAAAAAGATATAACTATTAAGAATAAAATCATAGGTAAAATTGTATTCTTTGAAGAACCTGACCACAATGTAAGATTAGATATAATGGTTGATACTAAGAAATATTACATAAAATACCAGCTTTTACCTAAAAACTCTGTAGAGGTTGAAATTGAGGAAAAGTAAATTTTTGATAGGTTTTTTAACAATTGCTGTGTTATTTTACACTTCATACGGGAAAGAGAAAAAAGTAAAAAAACAGGAAATTGTTGTTCCTGTTGAAAAGAAAATAAATGAAAAAGAATTTTCTAAATTAAACTTTAAGAAGAAACAGAAAAAAGAAGTACAAGTAGAGGTTAAATAATTTTAAGGGTTTTGCCTTTTTAAACCTGAAAGTATCTTTACAATTTTGTTAACCATAACAGGATCTGTGTTGTTTAAAATCGCAGCTGCTTTCTTTTCGTTCATATTGTAGAGTATATAAGCTGCATCTTCTGCTGACTCCATTTTAGAAAACTTTTCTCCTGCAAGTTCTGGATCCATTTTTTCAAATATCTTGGCTAATTTTTTATACCTCTCTTCATTAATCTTCTTTCGAGACTCTTCAATCTGTTTTTTAAGATTTTCTAAATCTTCCTTTTCTTTTTTAATTTGGTTTAGTAATGCTTGATTTTTTTCATACATTTCTTTTATTTCGTTCCTAACTTTTATAAGTTTATCTAACTCTGTTTTTATCTCTTTTTCTTGAGAGTAGCTAACTGTTATAGTTGCTAAAATTCCTATTGTAAATATCTGAATTTTTGATACTTTCTTCAAATTGAGCTTTTACCTCCATTTGTAGTTGTTTCTTATACATGTACTTCTCTAACGCTTTTTTATATGCATTTTTTTCTTTTATACTATCAATAATTTTAGTCTCTTCCTCGTATAGGTCTTTTAACTGATTTTGTATCTCTTCTAACTTTTTTTGTAAAAAGTTTATGTAGTTAATCTTTATTTTTAGGTCAGCTATACTTTCCACTATTGTAGATATTTCTGTATTATGAAGCTGATTAAGTAAATTTTCTTTATACATGTTTTTTTCAAAGATATTCTTTCTAGTTTCTAAAAGTTTATAAGTATCATTGTTTATTTGATTTTCCAACAGCTTCAAGATTCGGTCTAACTTCTTCATTTATCTCTACCTTTTCTGTTTTTATTTTTTCTTTATACTCATCTTCTTTGTCTGTTCCTGTGATAAGGTTTATCTCTATCCTTCTGTTCATTGACCTTCCTATTTCAGAAGTGTTAGGTGCTATTGGTTTTGTGTCTGCATACCCTACTGCTGTAAACATTGAAGGAGGAAGGTTTTTAGACTGTATTAAGAATCTTACAACAGAAGCTGCTCTTGCAGCAGATAACTCCCAGTTAGACGGATACATACAGCTCCCAGAAGGAGGGATATTGTCTGTATGTCCTTCAACTTCAACAGGTAAGTTGGCTTCTTTTATAACTTCAGCAATAGAAGATAAAAGTTCTTGATACTCTTTTTTTATTTCTACACTACAAGGGTTAAAAAGTATGTAATCTAATATTCTTATTCTAACTCCCATAGGTATTACTTCTACTTGAACTTTTCCTTCAAGGTTTAGCTTTTTTATTATCTGTTCTACCTTTTCTTTTATCTTTTTCTTTGTATCTTCTCTTTTTTGTTTTACACCTACACCTTCTATAATAGATGGTGGTGCAGAAGTTGATATAGGTTTAAAACTAAATGCAGCTGATATTGCCTCTACAAACGATGCAAGTTTCTTTTTATCTATGGTTGAAATTGCAAAAAGTGCTATAAATAAAGCAAGAAGTAGGCTTAAAAAGTCTGCATAGGGAACAGCCCATCTCTCTCCAGCTCCATGTTCTTCGTGTTTCTTTTTTTTAGCCATTACTTACCTTGTTCTTCGGATTTTCCAGTATATATTAAAAGTTGTTCTCTAAGCATTTTAGGGTTTTTAGATAAAGCTATTCCAATTATTCCTTCTAATATCATTTCTCTAGTTTTTACTATGTCTTTCGATTTTGCCTTCATTTTATGACCAAAAGGTCCAAATAGAAGGTAAGAAGATACAATACCTGTAACAGTTGCAGTAAAAGCTCCTGCAATACCTTCTGCCATTTCTACAGGGTTTTCAAGTCTTTTTAGAGCGAGTATCAGTCCCATAACAGCTCCGACAAGACCAAAAACAGGTGTAGTTTCTCCTGCAGTTATCCAATACTTTGCAGCTCCTTCATAATACTCTTCTATCTCTGCGATTTCAAGCTCCATCCTTTCCCTGATTACTTCTGGCTCTAATCCGTCAACTAACATCTGAAGTCCTTTTCTGAAAAATGGGTCATCTATATTTCCTATCTCAGCTTCTATTGATAAGATTCCTTCTTTTCTTGCTTTTTCTGCTATTTTTATTATCTGATCTAAAGTTTCTTCTGGATTAAGTTGTGGATTTCCAAAAACTATTTTAAGTTCTTTATATGCAGCTGCTACATACTTTTGTTTTGTTGCAACTGCAGCAGCTGAAAGAGTTGTAGGTACAACGATTATGATAGATGATATGTGTATAAGCCCTGCAGGATTTCCACCTTCTAAGATATCTCCGACAGCAAATAATACTAATGCTGCAATTATACCACCAATCGTTGTTATATCCACGGCTTATCTCCGTTTTTTCATTTTATTATATCAGATTTTAATAGAATTTCTTCTACAATTTGACCATCTTTCATCTTAACTATTCTGTCAGTTTTTTCTGCTAAATCAATTTCGTGAGTAACCATCACAATAGTTTTTCCTTCTTGGTTTATCTGTTTAAATATTTCCATTACTTTTTCGGTATTTTTTGAGTCTAGATTACCTGTTGGCTCATCTGCGATTAAAATGTCTGGGTCGTTAGATAATGCTCTTGCAATAGATACTCTCTGCTGTTCTCCACCTGATATTTGATAAGGCTTTCTATTTTCTTTTCCTTTTAAGCCTAATTTTTCAAGTAAAATGTTAGCTTTTTCTCTTGCAACATTTTTATTTACCTTTGCCTTTAACATAGGAACCATAACATTTTCTTCTAAAGTAAGCTCATTTATAAGGTAGTGAAATTGAAAAACAAAGCCAAACTTTTTATTTCTAAGTGTTGCCAATTTGTTTTTATCTTTAAAAGAAATTACTTGGTTTTCTACAATTACTTCTCCTTTTGTAGGACTATCTAAAAGTCCAAGTATGTAAAGTAGCGTACTTTTCCCAGACCCTGATGGTCCTATTATACTTAAAAACTCTCCTTTATTTACAGAAAGGTTTATGTTTTTTAATATCTTTTCTTGACCTATTACTTTTTCTATGTTTTTAACTGATAGAATCTCCATCAACCACTCCTGAATATATCAACAGGATTTAGTTTTGATGCTTTGTAAGAAGGATAAAAAGATGCTAAAACAGAAAAAGTTAAAGAAAAGAAAAAGCCATAGATAAAATAAACAACACTTCTGTCTAATATAAAACCTTTTGCCCTAACTAACCCTTCTACTTCTATTTTAATAGAAGACAACCACTCTTGGATGCTGTAGCCTAAAACACTACCGATAAAATAACCAAAAAGTCCAACTATAAATCCTTGATAAACGAAAATTTTTATAATATCTTTCTCTTCGTACCCTACAGCTTTTAAAATTGCTATATCTTTTTTCTTTTCCATAACTGTCATCATTATTATGTTAAATATTCCAAAAGCAGAAACAACCAATATTGCAAAAACTATCATATAGGTTATGTAATTTTGTATTTTAAAAAGTTGAAGGAAGTTTTTGTATGCGTACTGCCAACTTTCTGTATAATAACCAGTTTCGATGTGTATTTTCTTTGCAAGTCTTTCAGCCATGTTTACGTCTTTTATTTTAAATATAAGCTCGTTAACTTCGTTGGGTTTTTCTAATATAGCCTGAGCCGTTCTTAAATTTATATAAACTCTTGTTTGGTCTAAGCTTGTTATACCTGACTCAAAAAAATCAACTACTTTAAATATTTGACGATTGCCGTTAGGGGTTGTAAGTATAACTTTTTTTCTAATTTCGTTAACACCTAAGTCCTTTGCAAGAAGTTTACCAAGTATAACACCGTTTCTGTCTGAAAGTAAGTCATCTGATCTTTTATTTGTTATAAACTTGTCTATTACAGAAGCTTTTCTCTCTAAGATAGGGTCTATTCCTATTAAACTGCCAGCTTTTTCTATAGTTCCGTATCTTACTATCACTTGACTTGTAAGGTGGGGGGCTACGCCTAATATATTACTATCTGAGCTGTACTTTTCTATTATGTGTTTGTAGTCTGTTATTTTGTCTTTTTCTTCTTTAGGTTTGTAGCCGTAAACTTTTGCGATGGTATCTTTACCAAAGAAAAGTTTTACTATTTCTTGGGGGTTGTTATCTGGTTTTACTTTTAAGGTAATATGGGCGTTTAGGTCTATTGCTTGTTCTATAAAGTACTTTTGAAAACCGTTCATTAAAGATGCCATAACTATAAAGGCTGCAACTCCTATAGAAACGCCCATTATTGATACAAAGGTCTGTCTTTTTCTTTCAAACATAAGTTTTATCGATAGAAAAATTACATGATACATTTTATTTTCCGATAACCAGCGTATCGCCTTCTTTCAATCCACTTAAAACTTTTACATATCCGTTATAATCTTCACTTTCTGTCTGTATGGCTACTTCTTTTACTTTACTTCCTTGAAGAATTTTAACTTTACCTTCTGAAATAAACTCTTTTGGTATGAAAATACCTTCTTCTTTTGATAGAATTATGTTTCCTTCTACTGTCATATTTACAACAATTGGTAGGTCATAATTAACATCTGCTTTAACTTTAACAGTCCTTGAGTTTCTGTCTGATTGGAGATCTATAGTTTTTATCTTTCCTGTAAAAACTTTGTCTGGGTATGAGTCTAACTTAATTAAAACTTCCATACTTTCCTTTATTTTTGGAATGTACTCTTCATCAACAAGTAAAACTGTTTCTATTTTGTTTGGATTTCCTATAGAGACTATCTGGTTAGATTGAGTCATAGAGTTTACGTAATCTCCCACGTTTAAAAATTTTCTTAAAACTTTACCATCAGTAGGAGATTTTACTATGTACTTATCAAGCTCTTTTTCGAGTGAGCTTTTTTTTGCAGATAGACTTTTTAGCTGAAAGTTAAGGTCTTGAATGGTGTCTTTATAAAATTCAACCTGTTTTTTATAGTCTTTCTCTGCAACTTCTAAGTTTTTTGAAACTTCATCAAACTGTTCTTTTGATATAAGACCTTTTTCAAAGAGAGCTTTTCTTCTTTCGTAAATTTTTTTTGCATTTTCGTAAACCTGTTTTTTTATCTCTATCTGAGCTTGGTTCTCTTTTTGAAAAGCTGAGTTTTCTAAAAGTTTTTCTTTTATAGAAGATATTTGATAGTCTATGTCTTTTATGTTTTCAAAGATGGTTTGGTTTGATATTTTAGCTATCGGCTGACCTTTTTTTACAGTATCTCCTTCTTTTACATAAAGTTTTTCAACATACCCTGATACTTCTGACTTTACTACCACTAAATCTGATGTATCTATGTACCCAGATGCATAGATAGATTTAACTACTTGTCTTTTTTCTACTTTATAGGTTTGATAGCTATTATTTTTCTTATAAAAAAACAAACCTGTTAGTAATAAAGCTAATACAATGCCGAGGATTACTAGTTTTTTAACCATTTATTATTTTTTCTCTCCATTTTTTAGCTATGTATAATACTTTATCTTTTTCTACTGTTTGAACTACTTTATTTTTCATTACAACCTTTCCGTTTATTATTACAGTGTTAACATCTAAACCTTTACCAGAGTAGATTATTTGAGTGTATGGGTCAAAAAGAGGTTGTAAGTGAGGCTGATTTACATCTATAACAATAATATCTGCATCTTTTCCTACTTCTATACTTCCAATTCTATCTTCCATTAGTATTGCTTTTGCTGCTTGTCTTGTAATCATTGCTAAAACTTGTTTTGCAGGTAAGACTGTAGGATTGAGATTATAACCTTTATGAAGTTTTGCAGCTGTAGATGCTTCTCCTATCAAGTCTAAATCATCGTTTGAAGCTGTTCCATCTGTTCCAAGGGATACAACTATCTCCTTTTCTAACATTTTAGGAACTGGTGCTATTCCTGATGCAAGTTTTAGATTACTTTCTGGACAGTGGGCTATCTTTACTTTCTTTTCTGATAGAATTTCTATCTCTTCTTCTGTAGGGTGAACCATATGGGCAGCTAAGACTCTTTCGTTTAAAACACCTATACTATTTAGATGTTTAACTGGTGTGTTTCCATATCTGTTTTTTATATCTTCTACTTCATTAATAGTCTCTGAGACGTGAATGTGATATAAAACGTTGTAATCTAAAGCAACTTCCATAGCTTTTGTTAGAGTGTTTGGACTACAAGTGTAAGGTGCGTGAGGTCCAATGGCAGGAAATACATTATTATCATTTCTGTATTGTATTATAAAATCTTTTGTTTTTTGTATTCCTTCTTCTGGAGTTTTTGCTGCTGGTGTTGGAAAGTCAAGTATCCCCGTTGTTAAAACAGCTTTCATACCTGCTTCTTTCACAGACTGGGCAACTGCATCTTCATAAAAATACATATCTACAAAACAAGTTATTCCGTTTCTAATCATCTCATAACAAGCCAAATCTGTCCCATCTTTTACAAACTCATAACTGACGTACTTTCCTTCTACTGGCCATATGTACTGCTCAAGCCACACTTTTAAAGGATTATCACTTCCGTATCCTCTAAGTAATGTCATAGCTGCGTGGGTATGGGTGTTTATCAATCCCGGTAAAACAACGTTAGAATTTAGGTCTATTACTTCTTTAGCTTCAAACTCTGACTTTCCTTCTCCTACTTCTGCAATTTTTCCATCTTTTATGACTATATAGCCATTTTTATACTCTGTAAAGTTTTCATCCATCGTTAAAATGTAGCAGTTTTTTAAAACCAAATCAAACATTCTCTTCCTCCTGAATAAACTCTTTTAAAAATTCGTAAAGTTCTTGGCTTGGTTGTAAATCAACATAGTAAGTTCCATCTTCGTGCTCTATTCTTAATGTTTTTCCATCATCTTTAAAAAAGATGTTTGTAAGTCCTTTTGAAAAGTACCACTCAAGCTCTTGGGTTAGCGATTTCATATAAAGGGTAAATCCTCCCGGTCTTTTTGCTACTTTTGTTAGGACAACGGGAGCTTTGTTAACCCAATCTTCTTCTTCCCACTCAAAAGTGTTAACATCTGTTGCTATACCTTTTAAATTAAACTCCTTCTCTATCCAGCTCATCCTCACTCCTCTACAAATTTTCTTACAGAGCTCTTTCCGTGTTTTACCTTAGTGTTTTTAAAATCTTTTACCACTTCTTTTAATATTTTCTTTTTTCTTTCCTTTTCATATTGGTTTGAAAATTTTATCTCAAATAATTTTAAAACATTTTCAATCTCTTCTTTGCTTGAGAGTGTGTAATCCTTTATTGTTTTTAAAAATTCTCTCGCTTTTTTATGGCTAAGTATTAGATAAACTCTTCTTTTATTTTTTCTTAAACTTCCTCCAAAGAGCTCCTTTACAGGTTCAAGTGCTTCTTGAGTTTTTGATTTTATTGTTATGTGAAGGTAAACTGATGTTTTAGACCTTGGGTCTTTTCTAAAAGAAATTTTTCCTCCACAGTCAAACAAACCAGCTACGTAATATAATATTTTTTCCTTTCCCTCCATTTACTTTGTGTCCATATTAGATATTTCTTTTAGAAGCTCATCTACCATCTCTTTTTCTGAAACTTTTCTTATTGGCTGACCGTTTTTAAAAAGTATTGCTGATTTATAACCACAGGCAAGCCCTATGTCAGCTTCTTTTGCTTCTCCTATTGCATTTACAACACAACCCATTATAGCAACTTTAAGAGGTTTATCTATACCAGAGAGTTTTTCTTCAACTTGTTTTACTACTTCAGGAAGATTAACTTCTATTCTTCCACATGTAGGACAGGAGACTATTTCAATACCTTTTCTTCTAAGCCCAAGTGATTGGAGTATTTGGTATGCAACTTTTACCTCTTCTTCTGGGTCGGCAGTTAAAGATACTCTTACAGTATCTCCAATCCCTAAGTAAAATAAGATTCCAAGACCTACAGCTGATTTTACAGAACCTCTGTCTTTTGGTCCTGCCTCTGTAATACCAACGTGAAGTGGAATATCTGTTTTTTCTGCAAAGATTTTATTTGCCTCTACATTTTGAAGAACGTCAGAACCTTTTATTGAGACTTTAAAGTTTGTAAATCCAACCTTTTCAAAAAATTCTGACCAATAAAGGGCACTTTCTGCTAAAGCTTCAGCAGATGGATAACCATATTTGTCTAACAGCCTTTTTTCTAATGAACCAGAGTTAACTCCAAGTCTTACGGCGATATTTCTTTTTTTACATTCTTGTAAAATCTCTTTTATCTTTTCTTCATCGTTTATGTTTCCTGGATTAAGTCTTATTCCGTGTATTCCACTTTCTAAAGATAGCATTGCTATTCTTGGGGAAAAGTGTATGTCTCCTATTACAGGAATAGGTGAGTTTTTGACTATCTCAGGAAGTGCTAAAGCATCTTCTTCTCTGGGGACTGCAACTCTTATTATCTCACATCCAGCTTTTGCTAATCTATGTATCTGATTTAAAGTAGCTTCTATGTCGTGGGTTTTTGTGTCAGTCATTGATTGGACGACTATAGGAGCTCCATCTCCTATTTTAACGTTTCCCACGAATACTGGTCTTGTTTTTCTTCTTTTAATCAAGGTATTATCAACTCCATTCCTACGGAAATTGTGTTATCTTCTAAATTATTCAATCTTTTTATCGTTTCAACATCTGTTCCATATCTTTTTGCAATACTGTAAAGAGTATCTCCAGGTCTAACAGTGTACTTTTTAATTTTATAACTTGCTTTTACAATTTCAGGTTTATCTTTATCTAACTCTAAAAGAGTAATAATGTTTTCTTGTTTATTTTCAGGTACGACTTTAGGATTTTCTTTTGGCTTTCTACTGGTAGCATAAATTCTTGGTGGTGGAGATGTTATAAATCTTCTATCAAAGCTTGCTGTATCTATTTTAGGTATATTTACGTTTATTCCTTCAAAGGCAGTATCTGTCTTTAAATGGGCGTTATAAAATTTAAGTATATCATAATCTATATTTTTTTCTTTAGCTAAATCTAAAAGGTTAATCTCTCTATCAGCTGTAAAGTTTATAACGTCGTAAACGTTAAACTTTGTATCTAAACCGTACTTTTCAGGGTTGTTTGCAATAAGAAGTATAGCGAAAAATCTTGGTACGTACTCCTTTGTTTCGTTAGGAAGGTAATCTTTTATATCTTTAAAAGTAATACCGTTATAAGCTTCAAGTCTCTTTGCGACACATTTTTCTCCACAGTTATACCCTGCAATAGCGAGCTCCCAGCTTCCAAACATACTATAAAGAGATTTGAGATATTTTGCAGCTGCTACTGTAGATTTATAAGGGTCTCTTCTTTCATCTACAAACTCATCAATTCTAAGTCCAAATCTTTTTGCCGTAGATGGTATAAACTGCCATATTCCTGCTGCGTTAGAGGGAGAAGTAGCATAAGGATTAAAACCACTTTCAACAACTGCAAGGTAAGCCATCTCTGGTGGAAGTCCTTCTTGTATAAATATACTTTTAACCATAGGTAAAAAGTAGTTTGCTCGCTTTAAAGCATTTTCTGTAAAGGATTTCTTAGTAGTTGTAAAGTAATTTATAAAGTACTCTACATCTTCATCGTTTGGAATCTCTATACCAAGTATTTTAGCTTCTTGAGTTATATAGTTTTTATCACTTTCACTAAGTCCATACTTAACAGCTTCTATTATTGCTTTTGAATCAGAATAGTTAGTTTTATCTTCAATTGTAGGACTAATATTCTGTTTTACTTTAGGTGTATCAGAGGCTTTAGCTACAGAATAATTTTTTTTATAAGGTAATTTAGTAGTTGTTTTTACCTCTCTAACTTGGACTGAACAGGAAGTTAAAATAAAACTCATTAATAATAAATATGCTAATAATCTTAATTTCATAATCTATCCAAGTTAATAGAGTTTTATATACTTATTCGTCAACAGAGGTAAAAACTTTACTACTTAACGCCTTCACCCTTTTATGATCTTTTATTGAATTTGTGTTTTCGTCAATGTATACAAGGTCAACGTAGAAGTTCTCTAAATCTTTTTCGTTAACTGCCACATAGGAAGCTATTATTATTATATCGTTGTAATGTCCAAGTCTTGCAGCTGCACCGTTTAAAATACATTCTCCAGAGTATCTAACACCCGGAATAACGTAAGTAGAAAACCTTTGACCGTTATTTACGTTATAGACCTCTATCTTTTCAAAAGGTACAAGGTTGGCAGCTTCCATAATCGCCTCGTCTAACGTTAAACTTCCTTCGTAATGAAGGTCAGCTCCTGTTATTTTTATTCTGTGTACTTTTGACTTTAGTAAAGTTCTATACATGCATACCTCCTTAACTTTCTCTTTTAACAATGTAATATGCAAGGTTTACAAGGTCTTGTTTATCTTTATTATCAGGAAAGTCTTTTAAATTTTCAATGGCTTTTCTCACATAACTCTCTGCATCAGCTTTTGCCTTTTCTATTCCGCCGTAATCCTCTACTATTTTTTTAGCTTTAAGAAGGCTTTCTACAGAAGGATTTTTATCAAGGATAACAGACTTAATAAAGTCTTTGTCTTCTTTGTTTAAAAAGTCTTTAATCACAAGAAGTGGATAAGTTATCTTTCCTTCTTTAAGGTCGTTCATCAAACTTTTACCTACTTTTTCTTCATCACCTTCATAATCAAGTATATCATCTATTATTTGAAAAGCAACACCTAAGTTAATACCGTACTGATAGGCATTTTCTTTAAGGTCTTTATCATCGCTAACTAAAGCAGTTCCTACATAACAACAGCTTCCAAATAAAACAGCAGTTTTTCCTAAAACTATCTTGTAGTAATCATCAAAAGAAGTATCAAAGTCAGCAATTTTTTTAAGCTCTAAAAGTTGTCCTTCCGCCATCTTCTTTACACTATCACTGACATTTTTAATCATATCTATATCACCATAGATAGAAAACAGATACAAAGCATTTGCATACATGTAATCACCAACCAAGACAGTTGTATCGTTTCCAAAAACTCGGTTTGCCGTAGGTTTTCCTCTTCTTTTTTCAGACCCATCAACAACATCATCATGAAGTAAAGACGCAGTATGAAGATACTCTAAAGCAGCTGATAGGATGTAATCTTCTTCTTTGTTATATCCTCTTAACATACTTGCAAACTTTAAAACAAGGTAAGGTCTAACTCTTTTTCCACCGCCATCAAGTATGTATCCACCAACCTGCAAGATAAAGTTAACCGATGAATCTAAATACTTTCTTAAAGTGCTTTCTACTTTTTCTTTGTCAAAAACTATCAATGCATTACTCCTGCTGAAAAGTCTAAATACATTATAAATTATTTTTTATCTGAATTCTTTGAAGTAGCAAAAATGTTAATATAAAAGATAAAACAAACCCAACATAAATGAATGTTTTATAAGTATTATAAAAACTTTTTCCAGAAGAAAGGTAAACTTTTTCTATTAAAACTCCTTCTGTGTAAAGAGGAAGAAAAGACTTTACAGTCCCAACAGGATTTATAACAGCTGATATTCCTGTGTTTGCAGCTCTGATAAGATATATGTTATTCTCTATTGCCCTTACTCTTGCCAATTCAAAATGTTGATAAGGAGCTGACGTTTTACCAAACCACCCATCGTTTGTAATGTTAACAATAACATTAGCTCCTTTGTTTACAAAGTTTGCCACAAAATCAGGAAATATAGACTCAAAACATATTAAAGATGCTATTTTCATATTGTTGTAAATCAGTAGTTTCTGACCTTCTCCTTTGCTAAAATCTATCCCTTTAAGGTATGTAAATATACTTTCTAAGATGCTGTTTCTAAATGGCGTGTACTCTCCAAATGGAACCAGTTTAATCTTTGAGTAGTAATCTATGTAAAAACCATCTTTATCTATTAAAAACAGTGAGTTGTAAACCTTGTCTATATCACCATCCTCTTTGAGTAAAACGTTATCAAACCCTGACAAAATAGGAATTTTTATCAGGGAAAACTGCTCAAAAAAGTAATCCTTTAAAGAAGAGTTAATATAAGGAAAAAAAGGAAGAGCTGACTCAGGAAAAACTGCTATATCTGCACCTTTTTCTTTTGCCTGTTTTAAAAGTTGAATGTATCTGTCTATTATTTTTAGGTTAATCTCTCTAGTAGGTTTTAATTTCATTGACTCTTCAACGTTTCCCTGTAAAACAGCTATCTTGTAATACTTTCCACTGTCTGTATAACTGTTTATCCTGTGATTTCCCCATACAAACATCGCAGTAAAAAATACTACGTTAAAAACATTTAGCACAACAAACCTGTAATCTTTCTTTGTAATCATTAAGTAAAAGCTTACAGAGAAAAATAAAACTAAGAAAGAAAGTCCGTAAATACTTGTGTAGTAAGTAATTTGAGCAACTGGATTTATGTAAGATAACATATAACCAAAAAGATTCCAGCTAAAACCATTAAAAGGAAAAAACTCTCTTAAAAATTCTAAAAAAACCCATACAAACGGCAGAAGGAAAAATCCATAAAAAGAATACTTTTGATAAACCTTTTTACCAATAAAAGAAAAAAGGACAAAAGTGTATAAAGAATAGGCAAAAGAGAATATCAAAAATAAAACAGATGATACAATTAAATTAATACTACCGTAATAGCTAAGAGCAAAAACTATCCAGTAAAAAGAAAATATTGAAAATACAGTTCCAGCCACAAAAGAGTAGATTAAAATATCTTTTGTAGAGTGCCTTTCAAACAAGTAAAAAAGCAAAGAAAAACCTATTAAAAAAGAAAATGGTATAAAAAAGTTTGGTAAGGACAAAGATAAAAAAAGTCCTGCTAATCCACTGATAAAAATATTTTTTAGTTTACTTTTTATCACGGAAGGACAATTTTATTTATGTTGGTTATTTCTTTTGCAGTTTCAAGTAGGTAATGTTTAAATAAACCATCGTAGTTATTTTTGTTTAATCTTGATACAGGAGCTACGATAGAAAGCCCTGCAACAGGATGGTCAGACTCATCTCTTATAACCGTTCCTATTTCTACAACTTCTTTTTCAGTATCTTCAAAATCAACTTCAAATATATCAGTAAGCTCTTTTTTTGCTCTTAAAATAGCTTTTCCTGCAGCTGTAGTTAAAGCAGGATACCTTTTCCCTAGCCTTGACTTTGCTAAAACAGAAGATTTACTTTCTTTACTGTAGAAGTAGATAACATCGTTCTGGTGGAGCATAGATAGGTAAACAGTTTCATTTGTTTTATTCCTAAGATTCTTTATAAACTGTTTTGAGTGATTTAAAATCGTCAGGTTTTTAATAAAAGAGTATCCTAAGTATAATGTTTTTACACCTAATCTATAATGACCTGTTTCTTCATCTTGCTCTATAAGTCCTTTCACTTCCAATGTAGCAAGTATTCTAAATACATTGTTTTTATTTAGTCCCAGTATATTACTCAGCTCTGTGACTCCTAAATCATCTTTTTCTTTTAAAGCCTCTAACAAATCTAACGCTTTTTCTATCGATTTTTTAGCTCCCTTTTGTTGCATAATTAAAATATACCTCTACCATTGTGATAAAATTATTGTATCATACAAGATTTGTAAAGGGTTAAGTTATGGGAAAACAAGAGATTCAGGAACTTTTTGAAAAGTTAAAAGAGCTTCTTTTAATTGAAAAAGATTTAATAATAAAGGCTATAAATGACTCTCACTCTGTAGACAAACTAAATAAAATCGTGGAAGAGAAAAGAGAAATTTTATTTAAACTTGCAAACTACAACCCCGAAGATTTTAAAGGATTTGAAAAGATAATAAAAGAAATTCAAGAAATTTCAAAAAACAATATGGCTCTTACACAAGCAAACTTAAAGTTTATAGAGTCAGTATTTGACAGTATATTTGAAAATGCTGCAACTTACTCCACAGAAGGCGAGATAAAAAAACAGTCTTCAAGTATTATTAATAAAAAAGCTTAAAGGGGGCATTTATGAGAGCTGCTTACTATGATAAGTTAGAAGGATATAAAGCTATAAAAATCGGAGAGTTTCCTACTCCAGAAATTAACGAAGACGAAGTTTTGGTAAACATAAAGGCATTTTCATTAAACCATCTTGATGTGTGGGTTATGGAAGGAAAGTACCCTACAAACATACCACTACCTCACATATTTGCATCTGATGGATCTGGAATAGTTGCAAAAGTGGGAAAAAATGTAAAACATTTAAAGGAAGGAGATAGGGTAGTTATATTCTCTGGGCTGTCTTGTGGCGTTTGTGAAAAATGTCTATCAGGAAGAGATAACGAATGCAATAGTTTTAGACCACTTGGAGTTTTAGAAGATGGGGTTTCAGCAGAGTATGTAAAAGTTCCAGCTGTAAATGTTTTTAAAATTCCAGATAGTTTATCTTTTGAAAAAGCAAGCTGTATTCCCATTACCTATATAACTTCTTGGCATTCGTTAATAACAAGGGCTAAAATAAAACAGGGAGATATAATTTTAATTCATGGTGGAGGAAGTGGTGTTGGAACGGCTCTAATCCAGATAGCTAAACTTTACAACGCAACAGTTATAACAACCGTAGGAGATGATTGGAAAGTAGAAAAGTGTAAAGAGATAGGAACTGACTTTGTTATCAATTACAACAAAGAAAATTTTGTAGAAAAAGTTAAAGAGTTTACAAATAATCAACTTTGTGATATTGTTGTAGACCACATCGGTGCAACAACATTCCCTCACTCTCTCTTATGTGCAAAAAGGGGAGGAAAAGTTATAACGTTTGGCTCAACAACAGGAGCTGACACTCAAATTAACTTAAGGTATGTTTTTGGTAAAAATCTTACGATTCACGGAGTATATATGGGTACAAAAGGAGAGTTTGCAGATATGTTAAAACTCTTCCCTGACAAACTTGACCCAGTTATAGATTCTATATTTGATTTAGAAGATGTCCAAAAAGCCTATGAAAAACTTCTAAGTAGGCAGTTTTTCGGAAAAATCGTGGTAAGAGTATGATAAAAATTGAAAATTTATATGTTGAAATAAACTCAAACGTTATACTTGAAGATATCTCTCTTGAGATAAAGAGAGGAGAGATAGTTGCAATAGTAGGACCAAACGGTGGAGGTAAAACTACCCTTGTAAAGGTTATCTTAGGTTTTATAAAACCATCAAAAGGAGTTGTTTTAATTGAAGGAAAAACTCCACAAGAGTATGTAAAATCAGGTAAAGTTGGGTACCTTCCACAAAGGTCTAACTACGATAAAGACTTTCCAGTATCAGCTTTTGACGTTGTAATGTTTGGTTTGATAAACTCAAAGTTAGACAGAAAAGAAAAAGAAAAAAAAGTTTTAGAGTATCTACAATATGTAGGAATGGAGGAGTTTAAAGACCGCCCTTTTGGAAAATTATCAGGAGGGCAGCAACAGAGGGTAATGATAGCAAGAGCTGTAATATCTGAGCCTGAGATACTTATTTTAGACGAGCCTGCTACAGGAGTTGACGTAGTAGCACAGGAGAGTTTTTATGAGTTTATAAAAAAATTAAACAAAGAAAAAGGAATAACAGTAATAATGGTTACCCACGATATAGGAGCTGTAGGGTCTTTTACAACTAAAGTGGTTGGTTTAAATAGAAAACTCCACTATCTTGGGGAGTATGTAAACTTTTTATCTAAAGAGTCTTTAGAAAAGCTGTATGGCTCTGAAGTAAAGCTTCTTATCCACTCTCCCGAGTGTTTTACTTGTCAACATTTTAACATAGAGGTTAAACATTGATTGAGCTTTTATCTATTCCTTTTATAAGAAATGCCATAGTTGGTGGTTTTTTAATTGCAGTTTTACTGTCTGTTTTATCTTTGTTTGTGTTTGTAAAAAGATGGTCTTTTATAAACATAGGTATATCCCATGCTGCATTTGGCGGTCTTGCCATAGGATTTTTCTTAGGCGTTAACCCTACAATAGTAGGAAGTATATTTGCTGTTTTAGTGGGAATTTTGATAGGATACATAAGTAAAAAAGGACAAGTGCATGAAGATGTTTCTATAGGTATTTTACTTTCTTTTTCTATGGCTCTTGGTGTTGTTGTGATGTCTTTTTCTAACAATTACAACTCTGACCTTTTTGCATTCTTATTTGGTAATATTTTGACTATATCGTCCGAAGATATTGTGATGATTTTTATATTTTCTGTAATTTCTTTGATATTTTTGTTTTACAACCTTGAAAAGTTAATGTATTGCTGTTTTGACGAAGACCTTGCCTACATAGGTGGGGTTAAAACTAACTTTTTATACTACGGCGTTATAACAATAATAGCCATTGCAACGGTTTTATCGATTAAGTTGGTTGGGTCTATTCTTTCTTCTGCTATGATAATACTTCCTGCAGCTGTAGCATCTCAACTGTTTTGGAGATACAAAAGTATAATATTAGCGTCTATCTCAATAAGCATAATAGTCGTTTTAGTAGGAATATTTTTATCCTTTGAGTATAATCTACCATCAGGGTCAACTATAGTTATTGTTTATTCTTTGATATTTTTTGTAGTGTTATTAGTAAAAAAATTATTTCAGATAAGTTAAAGCCAGTATGCTTTTATATGCCCTTTTATCCAGTCCCAGAGGATTTTTTTGGCCGTCCTGTCGTAGTCAACTTCACCACCTGATACTTTGTAGTTCAACTTTTTTCCTATTATTTCAAGGGTTTGTAGTGGGTCATTAGAGACTTTCACTTTGTAAGCTTCTTCCAGAGCTTCTTTTTTGTTTTGAAGTATTTTTTCAATCAGCTTCACAGCAACATCTGCAGGGTAAGGTAGTTTATCTGGAATGTAAGACCCTTTTAATGCTAAATCTTCTTGATACTCAAGGGTTATTATTCCTGGAGTGTCTATCAAGTATATGTTTTCATCTAATTTTATCAGCTTTTCTCCTACAGTCATTCCGGGTTTTGGAGAGGTAGTTGCCACTTTTTTCTTTTTTAAAGCGTTTATAACAGAAGACTTTCCTACGTTAGGATAGCCTAAAACTCCTACTTTTACTATCTGTTTCTCTTTAGCATACTCTTTTATCTTTTCTAACAGCTGATTAACACCAATGTTTTTATGAGCTGAAAATACTATTACTGGAAAATCTTTTTCTATTAAGCTTTTAGCCTGTTCTAAAAAGTCTTTTGGAACTAAATCAGATTTATTTAAAACGATTATTAAATTTTTATTCCTTTCTTTTGCTAGAGACTCTACAACTGAATTTCTTGTAATAAGTGGTATTCTTGCATCAACAACCTCTAAGACTACATTAGACTCTTTTAAAACCTTTTTCGCTATACTTTTTTCCCTTAACCACTCTCTTGGCTTTTCCACTTCTTTAGTCTCCTAAAAAATTTTTAAATTTATATATTTTTTAAGGTACCTTTAATATTCTTCTTTTCAAGATAGATAAGTATTCTATCGAGTATATTTTCTGGCTTTTTAAATGGTTTTTGTTTCCTTATCAATCCAGCTGCTAAAAAACCATACAAAGTTCTTTTTACGTCTAACTCTGTTTCCTGATAAAGTTTTTCTACAAATTCCTTATTTTGAGTGATGGAATTTAACTTTTCACTTTCAAGAACCCTTTCAAAATGAAGCTTCACTATAATGTCAGACACTTTGTTAGACCCATTTATAAGATTAAGTATATCTTTTTCCTTATCGTTTAAATTTAGTTTTTTTAGTTTATCTTCATAATCAGGATTTTTCTCGTAAATTAAGTGTAAGTCCGTTATTTTTCTGTTGACTTCTTCAAGGGTTAAGTTTCTAGATAAAATGATTATTAGTTTAATAGATTCTATGTAAACAGGAATGTCTTCAGTGTATTTTATAAATCCAGAAGTTATTGAAAATTTCCCTTCTTTTAGTTCTAAAACTAAAGGTAAATAAGTAGATAAGTTCTTAAACAGGTCTTCCTTGGCTACTTTATCTCTTTTTAAAACAGTTTTGAAGTCTAAATCAAGGTATAGTAAAAAATTTCTTTTAACCTTTCTTATATAAACTGGATTTCCTTTGTAAAAGTATATTCCATAAGTTCCAATTTCTTTATTTTCAATTACCAATATGCAATCTTTTTCTTCGGAGCTTATTATCTGAAGTATATCAACGAGATTAAATGTTATAAGATCTCCTGAACTTATCATAATTTAACCACCTTGATTAATAGACTTTCTTAATTATTATAATCTAAACCAATTTCAAAAATCCTAAAAAGTGATATAATTTTGTAATAGGATATATTTTTTATAATTTCTATCCATAGAGGTGATGAAATGAGTTTTGGCTTTACAGAAGAGCAGATAAAAAGATACAGTAGACATATAATACTTCCAGAAGTTGGAGGTGTTGGACAGCAGAAACTTTTAAATGCTAAAGTTTTAGTGATAGGTGCTGGTGGTCTTGGCTCTCCGTCTATATACTACTTGGCAGCTGCAGGTGTTGGAACAATAGGAATAGTTGACTTTGACGTAGTAGATTTTTCTAACCTTCAAAGACAGATTCTCCACAACACTTCAAGAGTAGGAGTGCCAAAAGTAGAATCTGCAAAGATGACTGTTGAAGCTTTAAATCCAGATGTAAAGGTTATAGCCTACAACCAAAAGATAACAAAAGAAAACGTTTTAGATATAGTTAAAGATTTTGATATAGTTTTAGATGGGTCAGATAACTTTCCTACAAGATTTTTAGTTAACGATGCATGTTATATGCTTGGAAAACCTCTTGTGTCAGCTGCAATACTCAGGTTTGAAGGACAGTTAACGGTATTTGATTACAGAAATAAAGAAAGCTCTCCGTGTTATAGATGTCTTATCCCTGAACCACCACCTCCGGGGCTTGTACCATCATGTCAAGAAGCTGGTTTGCTTGGCGTAGTTGGAGGTATAATGGGAACATTACAAGCAAACGAAGCTCTAAAACTGATATTAGAAATTGGAGAGCCACTAATAGGAAAACTTTTAGTGTTTGATGCTTTAAAGACAGAGTTTAGAACCGTTAAATTTAGAAAAAATCCTAAGTGTGAACTTTGCGGTGAAAATCCAACTATAACAGAACTTATAGAGTACGACCAAGCTTGTGAAGTAAGATTTTAGAGGTGAAAGATGCAGATAGATAGAGAGTTGGATTTAAAAGGTGAGGTTTGCCCTTTTACATTTGTAAAAAGTAAATTGATAATGGAGCAGATGGAAAAAGGGCAGATTTTAAGAGTAATACTAGACTATAAACCTTCTGTTGAAAACGTGCCTAAAAGCATGGAGATGGAAGGTCAAAAAGTGTTAGCTGTAAATCAAATAGGTGATAACCTTTGGGAAGTAATAGTGAGAAAGGAAAAATGAAACTACTTATTGTAATGGCAAGTAATCCTTACTCAGCTGATTTTAACACTATGATTAAATTTGCAAAAGCTGGTATAAAAAGAAATGACAAAGTGTCTATATTTTTTATGGCTAATGGAACCTACTGCTTAAACCACGATAAAGTCAAAGAGTTAGCTGATGACGGTGTAAAACTTTACTACTGTGCTCATAACGCAGAAGAAAGGAAAATAAATCCTCATTCATTTGCAGAAAGTAGCAGTATGTATGGGCTTTCAAAGTTGATAGGAGAATCTGATAAAGTTATAAATCTATCTTAGGTGTGTTATGGCAAAGAAAAAAGTTGTATCTATTATAAAGTCAAACCCTTTTGGGTGGAAAACGTTTGAAGCTTTAAGACAAGCCGTTGGCATGGCGTTAGACCATCAAGTAAGCGTTGTTTTTATGAGAGATGGAGTTTTTGCCCTTACAAACTGGAATTCAAACCTAATAGGAGTTCCTTCTTTTGACAAATCTATTGAAGCTCTGGGTATGTTAAACGCAAGGATTATTGTAAACAAAGAGTGTCTGGGAGATAGAGGCATTACAAAACTAAAAGATTTTGGTGTAGAAATTGAGTTGCTGTCTAAAGACGATATATGCCAGATAATAAACGAGGCAGAGGTTGTAATTACATGGTAGATACAGTTTATCTCATAAAAAAGCCTGCAGAATTTCCTATTGCAGATTTAATCTCTGATAATGATGTTTTAATACTTATACAAGATGCGGTTTTAAGACAGCCATCTATATCTAACTGGTATGCCTGTAAGGAAGATGTTATTGCAAGAGGAATTAAAATTCCAGAAAATAAACTTTTAGATTATGAAGATATTCTCAATTTAATTGAAAAAGCAAATAAAGTAGTTGTATGGTAAAAGTAGGCATATCCCTTGGAGACCCTTCTGGAATATCCCCTGAGATACTTATAAAGTCTTTAAATAAACTTCCTAAAAACAATGCTTACATAATCTATGGTGGAAAAAAAGTTTTAGATAAAACTGCAAAAAATTTAGGTTTAACTGCTAATTTTACATTAATTAACAGTCCTGAAGAAGTAAAAAAGTCTGGATACTATCTTATAAATCTTTTTGATGAAGACTTTCAAGCTGGAAGCCCATCTATTTTGTCAGGAAAAGCATCTGTAGTATTTTTAGAATCAGCTGTAAAAGACATTTTATATAATAAAACCGATGCACTGGTGACCCTGCCTATCTCAAAAAGGTGGATTATGGAAGCTGGATTTAAATACGCAGGGCATACTGACTATTTGGCAGAAGTCTCACAAGCAAAAGAGTATGTTATGGTATTGATGTGTAAAAAGATAAAAGTAGGACTGATTACAACCCACATACCTCTTAAAGATGTACCTAAAAGTATTACAACAGAAAAGATAGTCTCAAAAGTTAGACTTATAAATAAAGAGTTAAAAGAGAAGTTTGGCATAGAAAAACCAAAAATAGCGATAGTAGGTCTAAACCCTCACGCTTCTGATAACGGAAACATAGGAGATGAAGAAAATAGAATAATAATACCAGCAGTAAATCAGCTTCTTAATGAAGGAGTAGATATTACCTATCCTTTATCAGCTGACACTGGGTTTAATAGATATAAAGAGTTTGATTTTTATGTAGCAATGTACCACGACCAAGGTTTAATACCTTTAAAGTTGTTGTGTTTTAGAAAAGCCGTAAACATCACTTTTGGCTTAAACTTTATTAGAACTTCTCCAGACCATGGAACAGGTTATGATATAGCTGGAAAAAACATAGCAGACCCTTCTTCTTTTATAGAAGCTGTTAAGTTAGCTGTTAAACTTGCTTATAACACTCAAAGTAAAAATCATCTTCAAACCGTTTAAAATCTTCTACTTTAAGTTTTATACTTTCATTTATATCCTCTATTCCTAAACTACCAAAAGATGATATTCCGTCTTCTCCTACTATCTTTGGAGCTACAAAAAGAGAAATTTTATCCCAAAAACCTTCTTTAATAAAGGAAGTGATAACTTCTTTTCCTCCTTCAACCAGTAGATGAACTATTTGATTTTGATATAAAATCTCAAGAATGTCTTTGATTTTAAACTTACCGTTGTAAGTATTTAACGTAAATACTTTTACGTTAGGTTGTTTCGAAAGTATCTCCTTTTTATAAGGGTCAGCTTCTTTTGAAGTGATAACTATTGTGTCAGCTTCTTTATTGTAAATATTGTAATCTAAAGGAACTTTTAATTTACTATCTAATAAAACCCTTACAGGTTGTCTATCGGTTTTGACGTGTCTAACTGTTAAAGAAGGGTTATCAAGCAGTGCAGTATTTGAGCCTACTAAAACAGCTGTTGCCTGATTTCTAAGTATGTGTGCGTATCTTCTTGACTCTTGGGAAGTTATCCACTTGGAGCTTCCTGTTTTAGTTGCTATTTTTCCATCTATCGTTTGAGCTACCTTTATATGAACAAAAGGTCTTTTTTGGGTTATGTATACAAAAAAGTCCTCATTTATTTTTTGTGCTTGTTTTTCTAACATTCCTACTACTACTTCTACACCTTTTTGTTTGAGGATTTCAACACCTTTTCCTGCAACTAACGGATTTGGGTCTAATGTAGCAACTACTACTTTACTTATACCTTCTTCTAATATAGCTTCTGTGCAAGGAGGAGTTTTGCCGTAATGACAGCAAGGTTCTAAACTTACAAACATTGTAGAACCTTTAAGGTCAAAACCCTTGGATTTAGCGTCTTTTATAGCCTCCCTTTCAGCGTGGGGCATTCCTGCTTTGTAATGAAAACCTTTTCCTATGATTTTGCCGTCTTTTACAATAACAGCTCCAACGGTAGGATTTGGATGGGTATATCCTTTCCTCTCTTTTGCTAAATCTAATGCTATGTTCATATAGTGTTCTAAATTTTCCATAAATAGAATTTTATCATAAAGATCTTATATCTTTATAATGAATGTTGTGTCCTCCGTCGTAAACTTGAGTTGGTCTAAAGAGTTTATTATTTCTGACATACTCTATACAGTGGGATATCCAGCCAGGAACTCTTGCCATTGCAAATATAGTTGTATAAAAGTCTGAAGGTATTTCCATCTGAGAGTATAACACTCCTGAATAAAAGTCTATGTTTGTATAAATTTTTTTCTCTTCTAAGTATTCTAATGCTATTTTTTCAAAGATTTCAGCTTTTTCTAAAAGAGGCGTAGATTTTTCTTTCTGAAGCTTTTCTAAAAGGTATTTCATTATTTTTGCTCTTGGGTCATAAGTTTTGTAGATTCTATGTCCAAAGCCCATAATTTTATCTTTATTTTTCAACTTCTCTTTTATATACTCTCTTATTATTTTCTCATCGTTTGGAAGAGAAGATAACATTTTATATACTTCTTCATTTGCTCCACCGTGTAATCTTCCAGACAATGAACCTACTGCAGAAGAAACACAGGCGTAAAGGTCTGCTAATGTTGAAACAACTACCATCGCTGTAAATGTAGATGCATTTATGGTATGCTCTGCATGTAAGATTAAAGTTTTATCTAACGTTTGCCAATAAATTTTTTCTACAGGTTTACCCTTTAGCATATAAAGAAAATTTTCAGTGTAATAAAAATTTTTATTTGGAAAAACTATTTCTTTTCCTTCTTTTAATCTTTTTGAAAAAGCTATAACAACAGGAACTATCGCCATTATTCTTACAGTCTGTCTATACTTGTTTTCTTCTTTCATTATATCTGTATCTATGTCATCAAAAGCAAATACAGGAATTAAACTTTGTAATATTTTCATAGGATGTAAATTTTTTGGTAAAGACTTCAATATATCTAAAATTCTTTCAGAGTATTTCAGATTTTCTTTAATATCTAACTCAAACTTTAATAACTCCTTTTCATCAGGAATTTTTCCGAAGATAAGCAAGTATGACACTTCTAAAAAGTTAGAGTTTTCTACCAACTCTTGTATTGGTATTCCTCTATATTCTAAAATACCATTTTCTCCATCTACGTAGCTTATACTTGACTTTACAACTGGGATACCAGCCAATCCTTCATAAACTTGCATTTTTATCACCTTTAATTTTGATTATTGTCATTAAAAAAATTTAAACAGAATATTAGAATTTAGCAAGAATAAACTTCAGGAGGTTTTTCAAATGTTGTACCTAATAAGTTTAATTTTATCTCTATTTACTTTTTCATTGGCAGGTGAAAGGCTTTATACCATATCACCGAAAGAAGCCCACAATCTTTTAAATAACAAAAATGTAGTATTTATTTACACAGAAGACAAAGAAACTTACAAAAAAGAACACATACCTTCATCTATTAACATTGATAGTTTATCGTTGCAAGATATAGCGATAAAAAATAATGAAAAGCAAAAATGTAATTATTTACCACTTTGTCCTAAAACTGCAGAAAAAATTTTTTCAGAAAAAGGCTTAACACCTAACAATTTTTACATCATTTACTATGACGAACTTCCTAATAAAGCATCTTACTTATGGTTTTTACTTTACTCTATGGGTGTAGATGATAAAAACTTAAGAATATTAGATGGGGGATTTAAAGCTTGGAAAAATGAAAGACTGCCTACAGAGTCAGGAGATGAAAAACCAAGAAAAAAAGCAACATTTAAAGTAAAACCAAGGTACGAAGTAGTAGCATCTAAAGAAGAAGTTTTAAAACATGTAGAAAACTATCAAAAAGATATAGATGACAACATTTTACTTATAGATACACGAACATTTTTAGAATTTACAGGAAGGCAGGAAATGACAGATATAAAAAGGTCTGGACATATACCCGGTGCAAAGTTTGTGTACTGGAGATGGTTTGCAGGTAAAGATACCACTTATAGACCATTTGAAAAATTACAAGAAGATGTAAAGAAGCTTAACATAGACTTTAACAAGAAAATCATACTTTACTGCACTATAGGAAACAGGTCTTCTTTTGTTTTTATCCCTTTAAAAGCCTTAGGTGCTAAAAATCTAAAAATATACACTGGAAGTTGGTACGAATGGGGCAATGACGAAACCCTCCCTATAGAAAAAGAAAAATTTAGAGAACGCTAAAAAATTTTTAAAAACTTACGATAATAAAATTGAAAAAACTTTTAGGAGGTAAATAGACATGGCAATGAGAATTAATTACAATTACTCAGCAGACTTTACACTTGTAAACTTAAACAGAACAGAATCTGCGCTAAACAAATCACTTGAAAGACTATCAACAGGATTCAGAATCAACAGAGCAGCAGATGATGCAGCAGGTTACTTCATTTCAGACCAATTAAAGACTTATGCAATTTCATTAGCACAAGGAACAAGAAACGCTAACGACGGTATCAGCATAGCACAGATAGCTCAAGGTGCTCTAAAAGAAGTATACGACATACTAAATGACATTAAAGCAAAAGCAATTCAAGCATCAAACACATCTGACGACACTTCCAGAGGACAAATCCAACAAGACATTAACAACTTAGTAGATTCTATAGCTAAAATATTCAAAGATACAGAGTTTAACGGAATAAATTTATTTAGTGGTTCCAGCTCTACAACATTTACAATCCATTATGGTGGAAGAAAAGACCAAGAATTAGCAATAGTAACATCTCAGGCTACTGCAACTGCTGGAACATCAACTACAGCTGTATCTACAATTACAATAGGTTCTACTGGATACTGTATAGATGTAACTTCTCAAACTAAAGCAAATGCTACAGTAAAAACAGTAGATGATTTAATCAAAGTTGTAGACGATATGGCAGCTAAGTTTGGTTCATACCAAATAGAGCTTGAAAAAATCATATCTAACAACGAAACATCAAGAGTAAATACACAAGAAGCAGAAAGCAGAATCAGAAACGTAGACATGGCTAACGAAATGGCTAACTTCACAAAGCTTCAAATCTTAATGCAGTCTGGTACTGCAATGCTCGCTCAAGCTAACGCTAAAAACCAACTTGTCCTACAGCTTTTAAGGTAATATAATTAAATAGGGGGAGTAAGACTCCCCTATTTTAAAAACTGATAGCAGGTGAGTAGCCATGAATATAAACGCATTAGATAAATTACCAGTGCAACTTCAAGATATCCAAATAAACTTACAACAAGCAGAGAAAACTCCTACTATTCAAGAAGACATTTCTCAAACAAAAACAGCAGTAGTAACTGATAATACTAAAAATTTAGAAAATTTAGTAAAAGAACAGTTAAAAAACCCTGAGGAACTGAAAAAACTGATAGAAGAGCTCCAGAATAAGATAAGTTATCTAAATAAATCATTGAAAATAGAAATCGACAGAGAAATCAACGAGCCTATTATTAAAATAGTAGAAGTTGGAACTAATAAGGTAATAAGACAGATACCACCAGATTACATGATTAACATAATTAAAAACATAAACAAAATGTTAGGAGCTCTGTTTAACGAGAAAGTTTAATTAAAAAAGGCGGTGATAATTATGGCAGGAGAGTTGAGTGTAACAGGGTTAGTAGGTAATTTTGATATTAACTCTGTCTTACAACAGATACAAGCTATAAAAAGCCAGCAAATATTACTTCTTCAGCAAAAACAGCAAACTATATCAGCAAAAAAATCAGCTGTATCGGATATACAGAACATTTTAAAGAACATACAAAACACTGTTAACAACATCACAGACCCAAACATCGCTTATGCTAAGTCTATAGCTCTGTCTAATCCAAATGTAGCTACAGTATCTATTACAGACCCAACTCAAGTCCAAACTGGAACTTACTCTTTAACCGTTAACCAACTTGCACAGAATGACGTTTATGCAACTTCAACCGCAGTTTCAGATAAAAATGATCCTTTAGGTTTATCTTCTGGAACTTTAACAATCAGAATAAAAGGTGTTGATTACAACGTTGTGTATGACAATACATTCTCCTTGCAAGCATTAGCTGATGAAATAAATAGGACGGCACAAACCTATAACGGAGATTTTAGAGCTTCTGTTGTTAACGTAGGAACTCAATCAAACCCTCAGTATAAACTGGTTATATCAGGAACAAAAACTGGACAGGAAAACGCTCTAACAATTTCAGATAGTGGTAATCTAATATCTACACTTGGATTAGACCATATAAAAACAGCTCAAGATGCTCAAATAAACTATGAAGGGTTAACTATTAACAGCTCAACAAATACCTTTACTAACATCCCTGGTCTATCTATAACAGTAAATCAGACTGGTAATACCACTATAACTGTGAATAAAGACTCTAAACCTATCACTGATGCTTTAAACAGTATAATAAACGGTTATAACAACCTTGTAAACACATTGAACAAAGAAACAGGTAAAGATGGAAGGTTAAGTGGTGAGTATTCCTTAAATATTATAAAAAGTGGATTATACAGGCAGTTAGAGCCCCTTTTGACAAACGGAGTTATAAAGTATGACAGAACTAATGGAAATATATCACTAAATACCACAAAACTTCAAGATATGATAACAAATAATCCTAATGACCTTCAAGATATTCTAACTCAGGTAAAAGATAATGTTTACAACTATCTCAAAGATTATACTCAGACATCTGGAGTTATAGATACAAAACTAAAATCTTACGATAAACAGATAAACTCTATACAGAGTATGATAGACCAGATAAACAAAAGAATACAAACAGAGATACAAACTCTTAAAAATCAATTTATATACATGCAAAATCTACAAGCTCAATATAACGACATAAGCGCAAGAATACAGGCAACATTTGGTTTACAAACAAATAAATAGGAGAAAATAGATGATTAATCCGTATCAAAGTTATATAAAGACAGAGTTAGATTCTCTCCCTGTAGCTGGCATTATAGCAAAGGGTTATGACCGTATAATATTGGAGCTGAAAAGTGCTATAGAGAATATAGAAAAAAGAAACATTAAAGGTAAAATTGAAAACATCTCAAAAGCTATTGACTTACTTACTACACTTCGTTTAGGACTTGACTTTGAAAAAGGTGGAGAAATAGCAAGAAATTTAGAAGATATATACTCTTTTTGTGAAAGAGAGATACAACTAGCAAATCTAAAAAATGATGTAGAGAGATTACAAAATGTTATTAAAGTTTTAGATACTGTTAAAAGTGGGTGGGAAGAATTAGCAACCAAGTCTTAAAAGATCTTATTGATAAGATAGATAGATTAGTGTTAGAATCCCAAATCTCAGAAGAACCTTACTATCTCGAAGATTTAGGTAAGTTAGCAAATGAGATAGAATGTTATTTAAAAGATAATCCTTTAGACCAACATTCTGCACAAGTTATTTTAGAAAAAATAAACTTAATAAACAGTATACTTCAAGAAAAATCAGACAAAATCATAAAAATCCTTAAAGATAAACAAAAAGAAGAGAAGTTAATCCAGCAGGCTTATAAACTTCTATCAGACATAATCTAATTTTCTCCTATGGTAAAATAATTTAAAAATCTGGCGGAGGAAACTACTTGAACAAATTAGAGCAGATTTTTGAAAGGATTTTATGGGAATCAAGGCTAATAGTTGTATTTTCTGTTATAGCTTCAATTTTGGCATCTTTTACATTAGTTGTAATAGGAACTTACGACATTTTACTTATTTTTAAAGAACTTTTTCACGCTTTTTCAGACCAAGAAGTATACGAACAGTTTCATAAAGATGCAATTACTCACATTATAAGTGCGATAGATGCATATTTAATATCCACAGTTTTACTTATTTTTGGAATAGGACTTTATGAGCTTTTTGTAAGTAAAATTGACTACGCAGAAAAAGATACAAGGTCTTCTAAAATATTAATTGTACACTCGTTAGACCAGCTTAAAGACAAATTAGCTAAAGTAATAGTTATGGTTTTAATCGTTACGTTTTTTAAACACGCGGTTAAATACAGTTATGAAGAAGTATTAAACTTGCTATATCTTGGAATTGGAATATTTTTAATAGCGTTGGCTATATACTTATTAGCTAAATCCCACGAAGCTCAAAAAAGTGAGGAGCATTAAATATGAAAGATTTAACTGTTTTACTGACTTCTCTAACTATAATATCAGGGATAAGCTGGTTTTTTTTCTCAAAAGATAAAAAGAAAGAAGAGGAAAATCAAGAATCAGGAGAATTAGAAAAGCTTGAAGTTAACATATCTGGAATGCATTGTGCTGGATGTGCAGCTGGAATAGAAGCTACTTTAAAATTAGTCAGTGGGATAAAATCTGCTACCGTTAACTTTGCTACTTCTAAGGGAGAATTTCTATACGACCCATCAAAGATAAAAAAAGAACAGATAATAGAAAAAATAAAAGAGTTAGGATACGATGCATCTCTTGATTTAGAAAGCTTTGAAAAAAAAAGTTAGAAGAGATTTCATCTCTTAAAAAAAGAGTTTTAATTTCTATTCCTCTCTTTGTAATTGTAGTTTTATCTATGTTTTTCCACTTCTCTTTTTCAAATTATATACAATTTCTGTTAGCTTCTATTATACAGTTTTATGGTGGTTATGAATTTTATAAATCCTCTTTAAAGTCTTTAAAAAATAGAATAGCTGATATGAACCTTCTTATTACTATTGGTACTTTTTCTGCGTACTTTTACTCTGTAGCTGTTTTGTTTTTTAAGGATTTGTTTCCAGCTGAAATGAGACATCTTTACTTTGAGGGATCTTCTGCTATTATTACATTTGTTTTAATCGGTAGATATTTGGAGCTGAAAACAAGGCAGTCTGCAACAGAGTTTATGAAAAAACTGTTATCTTTAAAACCAGATAAAGCAATAAAATTGGTAGATGGAAAAGAAGAGGTTGTAGATGCTATATCTATTAAAAAAGATGATATCGTAATAGTAAGACCTGGAGATAAGATACCTGTTGACGCAGTTATTATAGAAGGACAGACTGAGGTTGACCAATCTGTTTTAACAGGAGAGTCTAAACTTGTTTATAAAAAGATAGGAGATACAGTTTTAAGTGGAAGTATAAATAAATCTGGACTGATTAAGATAAAAGCTATAAAAGATGCAAAGGACAGTGTTTTAAATCAGATAATAAAACTGCTGTTAGATGCCCAGTCTAAAAAACCACAGATAGGTAAACTTGCAGATAGAATAACTACTTACTTTGTCCCTGCTGTTTTAATTATATCAATTATAGTTTTTGATATTTGGTACTTTTTAGGTTATCCACTTAACTTTTCTTTAACAGCTGCAATTTCTGTTTTAGTTATAGCCTGTCCATGTGCTTTAGGGCTTGCAACTCCTATAACCATTGTAAACGTTGTTGGAAGAGGTGCAAAAGAAGGGCTTCTTTTTAAAGAACCTGAAGTTATAGAAAAATCAGAAAAAATAGATTATGTAATCTTTGACAAAACAGGAACATTAACAGAAGGAAGAATGAAAGTAGAAGACTACATAGTCAAAGACTTTCTACCTGTGTTTGTATCTTTAGAAAAAGGTATAAACCATCCCGTTGCTCAAAGTATTTTACAGTTCCCAGTAGAGTATGTAGATATTGAAGATAAACAGATAGTAATTGGTAAAGGTGTTGTGGGAGTTTACAAAGGTAGTAAAGTTATTATGTGTAATAAAAAATTTTTAGAGGAGATGAACATTCAATTAGAAAAAGAATTTGAAGAATTTTACTTAAAAAATAAAGAAAAAGGAAATACAGTTATATTTGGCGTTTTAGATGGTAAAGTTTACGGAGCTTTTTCAATATCTGATAGTATAAGACCAGAAAGTAAAGAAGTTGTAGAAAAATTAAAAAACAAAGGCATAAAAGTTGTAATGCTGACTGGGGACAATCAAAAGGTTGCAGAAAAAGTAGCTAAAGAAGTAGGTATTGAAGAGTTTTATTATGATTTAACTCCACTTGACAAGTATAACTTTATAAAAGACTTAAAAGAGAAAGGCTTTATTGTTGTATTTGTAGGAGATGGAATCAACGACGCTCCATCTATGGTAGAAAGTGATATAGGAATTGCAGTTGAGACAGCTTCAGATTTAGCAAAAGAATCAGGAAGTATAATACTACTAAAAAGTGATTTAAGAGGCGTAATAAAAGCTATAAACTTATGTCAAAAAGGCTTAAAAACTATAAAACAAAATCTTTTCTGGGCATACATTTACAACATAATAGGCATTCCTATAGCTGGAGGATTGTTATATCCATTTTTTGGCATTCTTTTAAACCCAATGTATGCAGGACTTGCAATGAGTTTTAGCTCTATAACGGTAGTCCTAAACGCTTTAAAATTAAGATACATCTATATCTAATGATAAAAATCATTTTTGACATAGATTTTTCTATGTATATTCTTTGAAAAAATAAAGTGGAGGTAATAGCTTTGAATAAACCTGAAATTTTAGCGCCTGTAGGACATTACGAAGGACTGGCAGCTGTTATAAAAGCAGGTGCAGATGCTATATACATGGGTGTAGGAAAGTTAAATCAGAGAGCTTTAAAAAGTGAGTTTGACATAAACGATGTAAAAGAGATAAGAAAGATAACTCAGGACAAAGGTGTAAAACAGTACATAGTTTTAAACTCCATTGTGTTTGAAGATGACCTTCCTTGGGTAAACGAAACCTTAGACCAGCTTAAAGAGATAGGTGTAGATGCTGTTATAGGCTGGGATATGGCTGTAATATCAGGGTCTATAAAGAGAGGTATTACTACTCACTTATCTACAATGGCTTCTGTATCAAACACTCAAGCAGCTAAGTTTTACGAAGAGTTAGGAGTAAAAAGAATAGTCCCTGCAAGAGAAGTAAAATTGCAAGGTTTATTGGAGCTGAAAGAAAAAACTAACCTTGAAATTGAGATTTTTGTTCACGGTGCAATGTGTATGGCCGTCTCTGGAAGATGTTTTTTAAGCCACGATGTATTTGAAACTTCTGGAAACAGAGGAGAGTGTTATCAGGTTTGCAGACATGAGTTTGAAGTAAAAATAACTTCAAAAAATACAGGAACAGACTTTATTCTTGGGTCTGACTATGTACTTTCTGCGAGAGACTTGGTTACTCTTAACTTTGTAGATAAACTTATGTGGGCTGATAGCTGGAAGATAGAAGGTAGAAACAAAAACCCAGATTACGCATACCTTGTAACCTACTCTTACAGAGAGGCAAGGGACAGAATACTAAACGGAGAGTGGAACACAAAAGGTTATCAAGATTTATGGGATTTATTAGAAAGAGCATACCACAGACAGTGGGACAGTGGTTTTTACTTTGGGCAAGGACTATTTGGTCTAAACCAATCTGTAGCAAAAGAGAAAAAAGTGTACGTTGGAGAAATTATAAAGTACTATCCTAAGATAAGCGTTGCAGAAGTAAGAATAGTTAATAATCCAATGAAAGTAGGAGATACGATACATATAATCGGAAAAACAACAGGCGTAGTGAGACAGAAAGTAGAGTCAATGCAAATAGACAGAAAAAATATTGAAATAGCAGAAAGAGGAACTGTAGTAGGATTAAAAACCGTAGAAAGAGTTAGAGAAGGAGACAAAGTTTACTTAATAGTTGAAGTAGAAAACCCAATAGAAGAACACAAGAGAGAAAGTGTAAAAGCTTAATCTATGTACGGTGTTGGCTTACCAAAATAGTATCCTTGCAGGTAGTCAACACCGAGTTTTTTCAAAATTTCATACTCCTCTTTTTTCTCTACCATTTCTGCAAGTACTTTTATATTTTTGTGTTTTGTTATTTTTATGATACTTTCAATTATGACTTGATCATCTATATCTTTATCTATATCACTAATTAGAGAACCATCTAATTTTACAAGATCTATAGGAAAATGTTTTAAATATATAAAGTTGGAATAACCTGCACCAAAATCATCTATTGCAAAATTAAAACCAAGAGTTTTTCCATATCTTATATAATCCTTGAGGGTTGTTAAATCAGATAAAGCTTCCTCTTCTGTTACTTCTAAGAATATGTTTTTAGGTTTAATGTGATAGTAATTTAAAAGTAAAGAAAGATCATCTAAATTGCTTATTTTTTCAAAAAACTCTTTAGACATGTTAAAAAAGATTAAAATATTTTTTTTATTTTTTTCAGAAATGTATCTAATAGCTTTTTCTTGAACTATTTTATCAATTTTTTCTAAAACCTTGTACCTAATTGCTTCCGTAATAAATTTATATGCCGGCAAATATTTTTCTTCTTCCGGAATATATATTCTTGCTAAAACTTCGTAACCAACTACTTCTAAAGTGTCTGACTTTATTATAGGTTGGAAAAATGGAACTATCCTATCTTCTTTTATAGCTGATACTAATATATTTTTTGATTCAAATTCACTTGATATTAAATTTTCTATCTCATCTTTAGTTAAAAATTCAACTCTATTTTTACCTTCTTTTTTTGCTTTGTATAAACCAAGATCTGCTGCTTTTAGTAAAAGTTGAAAATCATAACCGTGTAAATTTGTGTTTGCAATTCCTATACTAACAGTTAGAGAAATTTTTGTGTCGTCATTTATAACAAGTGAAGATTGTTCTATATTTTTTCTTATCTTCTCTGATGCTTTTAATGATCCATCAAGTGATGTCTCAGGCATTATCACCAAAAATTCTTCTCCTCCGTATCTTCCGATTATATCGGTTGATCTTATAGAATTTTTTAAAATATCAACCATATGTAAGAGAACCAGATCCCCGGCATCATGTCCAAAAGAGTCATTAATGATTTTAAAATCATCTATATCTATTAATGCAATAGAAAGAGGTCTATTAAACCTTTTAGCCCTTGAAATCTCCTTTTCTAAATCCATCATTAATTTTCTTCTGTTTGGTATTTTTGTTAAAAAGTCTAAAGTAGCAAGATTATAAATGTTTATTGTATAAACAAAGTTTGATAAAATAACATCCAGATACTGTATATCTTCTTCTTTCAATTTTTCTTTTGAAAATCCTACAAAAATTAAAGAAAGATCATCATCAACCTTCTTTTTTATGTAAAGTATAAATTTATTATTATAAATTTCTAAAAATTTCTCTTCGTTATTTAATTTTTCTATAACTTGGTTTACATCTATTAAAATTTCTTTTTTTTCTGCATTCTCCGAATAAAGAATATCATTTTTTGAAAATTTAGATACTGAAATTAAAACAGAGCCTTCTAAGTTTAGTATTCTATCTATTCTGTTTAAAGTGTAATGTGCAAATTTACTAAAATTATTTGATATTGATATCATTTTTGTTACGGTTTCAAAAATCAATTTAAACTTATGATTAGATTTAACTATATTTTTTCTAAAATCTTCTAATAAAGAAGAAACCCCTGCAAGTTCATCGCTTCCAAAGTGTTGCAGAGAAAACTTAACTTTTTCTAAGCCTTTTTCATTTATTTCTTCTAATTTATATGTTAGAAAAATCAAAGGAAATAGTACAATTCTTCTTACAGCGAAAAAAGATATTAATAAAATGAATACAAAACTTGTAGAAAAAATTATTGAATCTTTAAAAACTTTAACTAAAGTCATTTTTAAAACAGTCTCATTTTTAATACATCCAACAAGATAAAAATCAGCATTATCGTATTTTTTACTGCTACAGATTTCATCAGTTGGAAGGGTTTTTGATATGTAAAAAACAGGATTATAAATAGACACTATTCCTGCTTTTGACATTATTATATCGTAAAGCATTTTCTCGTCTATACCTATTAAGTAATATTTTTCTTTAAACTTAGCAAAATAGTATATAATCCCATTTTCATAATAATATCTAAATGGTTTATTTATTGATTCATCTATCTCATTGAAAATTCTTATTTTAGGGTCTGATTTTACCTCGCTAATTAAGTTATTTCTTAACATTTTCTCTATTTTTTCAGTAAAAATCTCTAATTTTTGTTGGCTTAGGTTTTGCCTTATTGTAGTTGCAAGGTCAATGTGTTTTTTTGTGTCTTCATAGCCTTCTTTAATATGATAGTACGATAAAATTCCGAATGAGATTAATGTAGAAATAGTAAACAAAGTTAAAAACATTAATGTTATTTTAGTAGCAAAAGACCTTACCTTTAAAACATTTTCAACAAAATAATTTATTCTAAAGCAAAATTTACTTTCTTTTAATTTCATTTATTCTTCTTACTCTTTACTCCTATAAAAGTTATACTTTAAATTTTTAAACCAAACTATAGCCTCTTCTTTTGTATCAAATTGCTTTGACTTTAAAGGCTGTGGATAGTTAGTGTAAAAAAGCCAACAGTATTTACCATTTTCTTCTATCAACTTTACCCCTGCCACATTATTTAAAAGTATATACACATTATCGTCAATTTCTTGAAACATTTTAACCTTCCTCTTTCATATTTTTTAACTCCTTTTGTTTCTTCATAAACCATCTTACAGAAGATACAATTAGTATTATTAATGCTATGGTTCCAGCTATGAGTTTTGCTTTTTCCATATCCATATCAAGAATCCTAAACATACTAAACCACATAAACACGTAAGTTAGATACAGACCGTATAGCAGTAAAGCAACCGAAAACGCTTCCCAGATAATTTTTCCTATCATAAAAACACCTCTTTAATTTAATTTATGTGGTATATATTTTATTTCATTTTAAACAAAGAGGTTTTAGTAATGTTATTTTATATTGTGTTTTTTTCTCTATACGCTTATATGTACTTTTACTTTATTTATAAACTAAAAAAAGCTTTCAATGTAAAAGTATTAAAATTTTATCTAATATCTCCACTGTTTATACTTTCTCCGTACTTTTACAGAATGTATGACAAAGCTGGATATGATTTTTATTACTTATCTCTTTTTATCTTAATTTTGATGGGTTTTATAATACTGTTTTTTATCTACTTTGCCTTAATTGATTTTTACCACATCTTAATAAGAATCTTCAATAAGATTTTTGGTATAAATCCTTTACCTTCTATAAGAAATAACATTAGTTTTGTTTTTGTCTTACTTTTAACAATCTCATCTTTAGCATACGGATACTATGAGACACTAAATCCAAAAATTTACAGATTTGTAATTTACTCAAACAAAATTAAAAAAGATATTAAAATTCTTCACATATCAGACCTTCATCTTAACCAAGTTATGAGAGAAGATAAAATAAAACTTGTTTTAGATGTTTACAACAAAGAAAAACCAGATATGGTTATATCTACTGGAGACCTTGTAGATGGTAAGGTTTCTTACAGAAAGTCCTACATAGAACTTCAAAAAAGTATGAATCCACCACTTGGTAAGTATGCCATACTTGGAAATCACGAGTATTATACAGATATAAACGATGCTGTAAAATTCCATATTCTATCTAAATTTCAGCTCCTTAGAAATGAAACTGTATCTATTGATAATGTTAATGTTGCAATTATTGGTGTAGATGATATAGATGGTGTAAGGCTTGGGTACATTGCAGAGTACCCAGAAAAAGACTTGTTTAAAGGATTAGATAAAACAAAGTTTGTAATATTCCTTAAACATCAACCAAAGTTAGATAAAAATTTAATAGGAGAGTTTGATTTAATGCTATCAGGACATACTCACGGAGGAGTTTTATTCCCTGTTAGATACATTTTAAGAAAGATTTTTATAGCTGATTTTGGATTTGTCAATATAGGAGGTAGTTATGTATTCGTAAGTAGAGGTGTTGGAACAGGGGGTCCTCCAATTAGGATAGGTTGCCCACCAGATGTAGCTGTATTTGAGATTAAAAAGCCCCCGAGGTAATATCCCCGGGAGAGGAGGTTAGTATCATGAGAAAATGCAAATATAATTATATATTAATTTTTGAATAGTAGGCAAACATAAAGAAAAAGTTGAATTTAAACAAAAAAATCTTATCTTTATTTATTGAATAAAAATAAAATCTCTGAGGAGGGAAAAGATGGCAACAAAGAAAATTGAAATGGTACAAAGAATATAATTTCATTTAAATTTGAATAACGATTATAAAGAGGGCTTAAAAGCCCTCTTCATCGAAAGAGTAATACTGCTTTTTAGCTTTTACGAATATAAACTCTTTAGCTGCAGGATTGTAAGCTGTAAGCTTACTTCCTAATACACAACCTGTATCTATACCATAGCAAAGATTGTTTATGTAAGGTTCATCGTAAACTACATGACCGTATATAATCTTTGGACTATCTGAGGTTAAACGTCTTTCTTTTGTCCAGTCTAAACGCTCTGGAAAGCCTTTTTCTGTATATCTACCAGTAGTTTGCCCGTATAAAACAAAACTTTTTACTTTTTCATCGGTTCTACCTATATATTCGTCTTTTATACCTGCGTGGCATACAACTACGTTCTTATTTATCAATATGTAAAGTGGTAAATTTTCATAGTAAGATATGACTTCTTGGCGTAATTTTTCTCTTTCTTCTTCTGAAAGTTTTAAAAACTCGTTGATAGTTTTTTGCATACCAAAAGATATTTTTACTTTATTTCCTTTTAAATATCTGTAAAATTTATCAAGATGATTACTTTTGACTTCGTAAAATCTTTTCTCTTTATATAGGTTTATACAGTATTCAAGAGTTTTTAAATTATAATCTCCTCTGTCTATCGTGTCTCCAACAGAAAATATGATTAAATCTTTTCCGTACTTTTTTTCAGCAACGCTAACAAGCTCATAAAACTCATCATAACAACCATGTATATCACCAACCACTATGTATGGTTTATCTATACTTAGATTTAAGTAAAACTCTTTCATTTAAAATACCTATAAAAATGGGTTCTTATTCTTTCTTTTGTTTCTTTTAATCTATTCCAGAATGTTTTTGTGTCTAAATCAAAGGTATCTGCAATTCTACCTGTTATGGTATCGTCTTTTGTAAATTTAGAGGTTGATAAACCTTTTACAAGTCTAAGTCTTGTCTCTATCTCTCTTAAAAAGATGTAATCATCAACAACATCTGGGTCAAAATCTAATAAACCTTCTAATATACCTGTTCTTCTGTCTTTATTTTCAAGGTAAAAAAGTTGAACCATAAACTCTATATCTGCTATTCCACCTTTTCCTAATTTTATATCTAACACATTTTCTGTTTCTTTTGTTATACCTTCTAACTTTAATCTCATATCAAGAACTTCTTCTTTAAAAGACTTATCTACATCTCTACTGAATAAAAACTCTTTTATTAAATCCTCAAACTCGTTTTTTATCTCCTTATCTCCAGCTATAAATCTTGATTTTGTCCACGCTAAGACTTCCCAGACTCTTGCCTCTTTTGAAAAGTACTTTTTGTAAAAATCTACAGTTGGAGACAGCTCTCCAGCTTTTCCATAAGGTCTCAATCTAAGGTCTATCTGATACAGCTGTCCTTCTTTTGTGTACTTTGTTAAATCTTGGACTATTTTTTGAGGGATTTTTGAGTATTTCAACTTTGCATCTTCATCTTTAAAAACAAAAATTAAGTCTAAGTCTGAACCTATATTCATCTCCTTACTTCCAAGTTTTCCAAGTCCAAAAATAGCAAACTCCTTACCTTCGTTTATAGTATAGAGCTGATTTATTATAAAGTCAGCAAGGTTTGTAATTATGTTGTTTAACTTTTTTAATCTTGATACAGGGCTGTTTAATCTTATTCGTGCAAAGTAGTCTAAAGCTCCTAAAACTTCTACAATTTTTTTTAGTTTTTTAAGTCTTTCTACTGGGTCTTCTATTTTAAGTATTTCTAACTCTTTTAAAAAATCTTTTTCGTTTATAAGTGGTTTTCCTGAAGAAAATGCCATATCTATAATCTCTGTATCTTTTGATATTATATTTGTTATGTAGTCTGAGGTTTTTACGATTTGCAGTATAAAATCTATTAGTTTTGACTTGCTTTCTAAAGCAGTTAAAAATATTCTGTAGATATTTCCTTCTATAAAAAGTTTGTTTAAATTAATGATAAATCCTTCTTTGTCAGGAGATTCTTTTATTTCTTTTTCAAGTTTGGGAATATACTCAAAAAGCAAGTTTTTTTCTTTTTCTGATAAAAGTAGATACTCAGGATTGTTAAATATCTCTAAAATAACATTTAACGCCCATTTTCCATCTCTAAATCCAAGCTGTTTTAGATACTCTACAGCTTCTTCTTCGTTTTGTTTTGTCATTATGTAAGTTTGTAAAGGAGTGTAATGTTTTTCTTCTTTTCCTGCTATCTTATCAAATATTGATTTAACGTTTTTTCTGTGATTGTTAAAAACGTTTAAAAACTCTTGAGTATCTGAAAAATCAAACTTGTTAGCATACTCATCTGCATATTTTAAGTTAAAAATCTGAGTTTGAGTGCAGTTTTTAAGCTGTATAACGTGTTCTAAATTCCTTAAAAATATGTAAGCAGTTTCTAATTTATCAGCATCTTCTTCTGGTAAAATTCCATACTCTTTTAGTTTTCTAAGTGCTTTAACAGTCTCTCTTTCCCTTAAATCAGGGTTTTGTCCACCATGTAGAAGCTGAAATATTTGGACTGTAAACTCTATCTCCCTTATTCCACCTTCACATTTTTTTATATCTATTTCATCAGCTTTTTTGGATTTTGCAGATTCTTCTATAAGTTTTTTCATGTTAAAAATCTCATCTATTAAGTCTTTACTAAGACTTTTTCTGTAAACAAAGGGCGTTATGATAGATAAAAACTCTTTTGATACACTTTCATCTCCAGCTGCGTGTCTTGCTTTTATCAACATATGTCTCTCCCAAGTTCTACCTACTGACCAGTAGTAGCTTTCTATAAACGGAATGCTGTAAGCAAGAAGTCCTTTTTTACCTTCAGGGCGAAGGTCTAAATCTACGTTCCAAGCTACACCTTCAAAATTTCTCTTTGTAAGGTAAATATTTACGTCTGTAAAAACTTTAATAAAAAACTCTCTGTTTGATATTCCTTTTTCCGTTTTCCCTTCTTCTGAGTATATATACATTACATCAACGTCAGAATAGTAGTTTAAATCTGTTCCTCCGTGTTTTCCCAGTGCTATTACAGACCCACCTGCAATCTTTCCTATGGCTTCATCTACAGGTTGTCCATATTTTTCTGAATGTTTTTTGTAAGCTCTTCTGTATGCTACTTCAAAGCAAGCATCTGCAAGATAAGAATACTCTTCTGTCAACTTTATAAGGTGATGTTTTTTGTGTATGTCTTTTGCTACTATTCTGCTAAAATGTTTCATTTTAAAACGAGTTAGCTGTGCTATAAAATCTTCATCTTTTTCAATATTCAAAAGTTTAAGAGCTTCCTCTATTAACTTGTCTCTACCAAGTAGTGGCTGATTTAAACTTTCTTCTATGTAAAAAAGTTCTTCAGGATGTCTAAATAAAAAATCTGCTATACAAGAAGAAAAGTAAGATAACTTACTAAGGAGCTGTTTTTGATTTAGATTTAGACTATCTAAAAAATCTTTTTTTAATGTTTCAAATTTAAATAAATTACTCATATTCTAACTCCAAATTGTGATATATAATATTTTATAACTTTTTTGGGGGTTTAACGGTTATATATGGACAGTGATGTTTTAAGGTATAGATTAAAGCTCCTTATCTTAACTGTTATCCTGCTTTCAGTTTTATCATCTTGTGAAAGGAAAAAAGAAAAGGACGTTTACGAAAGACTTCAAGAGAGAGTAGAAGGTATAATAAAAAATACAACTCCTTCTATAGTTACAATATTTACAAAGCCAAAACAAAACCAACAAATTTTATTTAAAGATTTAGAAGACGAGTCTGTAGGTTCTGGATTTGTTTTTAGAAAAACTCAAACACATCTTTATATAGCAACAAATGCTCACGTTATAGAAAAAGCTAATCAAGTCTTTGTAAGATTCTATAACGAAAGAGTTATGAAAGCTGAAGTTATAGGAATTGACAATCCTACAGATATAGCAGTTTTAAAGGTAAAGTTGAACCATCTAAACAAAAACGTAAAACCTCTATACTTTGAAAATATAGAAAACGTAAAACCTGGCATGTTTGTGTTAGCTGCAGGTAGCCCTTACAATTTAGGACATACCTACACATTTGGTATAGTATCAGCATTAGATAGAGAGGTAGGTATATCTGAGATTGAAGGGTACATTCAGACAGATGCTGCAATAAATCCAGGAGACTCTGGAGGACCTCTTTTAAACTTAGATGGAAAAGTGGTAGGTATGAATATAGCAACTGTTCAATCCGGACAGGGACTTGGCTTTGCAATACCTTCTGACGTTGTAAACGATGTTGTAAATCAGCTTATAAAGTATGGTAAAGTTTCAAGAGGATATATAGGGATAACAGTGGCAGATTTATCAGAAGAGTTAAAAGAAAAAATGGATATGGATAATGGTGTTATAGTTTTAAAGGTGAAAAAGAAAAGTCCTGCTGATGATGCTGGAATAAAAGAAGGGGATATAATAACAAAATTTAACGGAAACTTAATAAGAAATTCAAGAGATTTTAGGAAAATGTTTAGAAAAGTTAAACCGGGAGATATGATAGAGCTTGAAGTAATATCAAATAAAAATACAAAAACTATAACAGTTATTGCCCAAGAAAAAAGTTAGCGGTTGACAACCACAGGATAAAAGGTTAACATAAGATAACCTCATAAAGGGGGATATGATGAGAAAATTTAACTATGAAGAAGGTGTTGAATATTACATAAAGTCAATATACAAAATCCCTCTTTTAACCCCGCAGGAAGAGAAGGAAACACTTGAAAAGATTCAATTAGGGGACAAGGAAGCGTTTAAAAAACTTGTTCTTTCAAATTTAAGGTTTGTAATAAACGTAGCCAAAAGATATGCAGGTTATGGCATTCCACTTCAAGACTTAATTTCTGCTGGAAATATAGGTTTAATAGAAGCTGCTAAAAGATTTGACCCTTCAAAAGGTGTTAGGTTTATATCTTACGCTATATGGTGGATAAAACAGTCTATTATAAACACAATAAGCCACGAAGGTGATATAATTAAAAAACCAAGTAAAGTTCAGAATTTATATCAAAAAATCAGTAATGCTTACTTTTATCTAAAAGACTCTCTAAACAGAGAGCCAAGTGTAGAAGAAATCCATTCTTTTCTTTTAAGAGAAGGAATAGAAATAGAGAAGGATACTATTGAAAGTTATCTTTTTTTTAATCAGTACTTTGTTAGTTTAGATGAACCTATTATAAGCTCAGATGAAGACATTTATTTATCAGATACTATCTCAAAATCAGGAACTGAAGAGATAGAGAAAAAATTAGTAGATGAAGATATTTTAAAATCTATAGATGATCTTTTGGAAACACTTTCTCCAAGAGAAAGACAGATAGTGATACACAGGTTTGGTTTGTATGGAAAAGAACCTAAAACATTAAAAGAAGTGGGAGATATAGTCGGCATATCAAGGGAAAGAGTAAGACAGATAGAGATAAGACTTTTAAAGAAACTAAGAAAGTTAGCTACAAAAAAGAAAATAGAAGATTTAATCAGATAAATACATCTTTCATAGCTTTTATAAATTCATCGTTTTCTTCTTTTTTGCCAATAGATACCCTTATACAGTTTTCCATTTTAGGTAGATGGGACATATTTCTTGTAAGAACGCCTCGTTTTATAAGCTCTTGGTGAGTTTTGTTTGCATCTGGAGTTTTCATCAGGAAAAAGTTAGCATCAGAAGGGTAAACCTTAACAGCTGATATTTTTGATATCTCATTCATAACCCTCTCTCTTTCCTGTTTTACAGATGTAATTTGATTTTTCAGCTCTTGCCTTCCTTCTGTTAAGACTATTCTACCTATAACTTGCGTAGGAAAGGTGATGTTAAAAGGAAGTCTTGCCTTATCTATAGCAGAGGCTACTTCTTTTTTTCCTATTAAATAGCCAAGTCTTATGGAAGCAAGTCCAACCTTCGACATAGTCCTTAAAACTACAACATTGTCATATTCTAAAGCCTGTTTTAAAAAGTTTTCTTTATCAGAAAAGTGTATGTAAGCTTCATCTATAACAGTAAAAATACCTTTTTCAATTACTTTCATAATTAAATTTCTGTCAAAGCTGTTTCCCGTTGGATTGTTTGGAGATGCAAAAAATGCGATGTGGGGGTTTTGTTTTAGAGCTTCTTCTATACCTTCTTCTGTAAGTTGAAAATTATCATCTAAGAAGAACTCAGCTTTTGGTCTTCCTACAACATCACTTGAGACTTGATACATAGGAAAGGTAGGAACTGGATACATTACTGGATTTTTTAAATCTCCTATCACTGTTATCAAAAGATGTATAAGCTCGTCTGACCCATTTCCTAAAACAAGGTTTTCAGGGGATACATTTTCTCCTTCTTCAGAAGATATAAAGTCGGAAAGAGCCTCTTTTAACTCTTTTGCGTGAGGGTCAGGATACCTTTGAAAGTTTATTTTTATAATCTCTTCTTTTATTCTTTCTTTTAGTTTATCAGATAAATCAAAAGGGCTTTCGTTTGAAGATAGCTTTACTTTGCAAGGTGTTGTCTCAGTTTTGTATGCTTTTAAATTTTCTAACCTTTTTAAATACATCTTTTACACTCCTGACACCTGTTCTTTTTTAACTCTTGACCTAAGTAGATTTTCAACATCTAATATTAAAGGAGCTGCAACGTATATTGAAGAGTAAGTTCCAAAGATAACTCCTATAAAAATAGCCAAAGCAAAACTGTTTAAAGATTCTCCTCCAAAAAAGTACATTGCTAAAACAGAAAGTATTACTGTTCCTGAAGTTATTATAGTTCTTCCTAAGTTCTCGTTTATACTTCTATTGATAATACTCTCTAAATTTTTCTTTCCTCTTTGTTGTATGTTTTCCCTTATTCTGTCAAAAACTATTATCGTATCATTTAAAGAGTATCCTAAAACTGTCAATATAGCTGCTATGACTGTTAAATCTATCTCTCTACCAAGTAAAGAAAAAATTCCAAGGGTTATTATAGCGTCGTGGAAAAGAGGTATAACACCTGCTATTGCAAATAAAGGTTCATATCTATATCCTACAAAAAGCAGTATTCCAATAAAAACAAATATCATAGAGTAAATTGAAGCTTTTGCCATCTCACTACCAACTAAAGCATCTATAAACTCAATTTTTCTTATTTCGTACTGACCTTTATACTTAGTATCAAGTGCTTTTTTTACACTTTCTACTATAGTAGAAGAGCTTCCTTTCTTTATAGGAACTCTTATCTCGATTTCTTTTTTTTCTGTTCCTACTTCTTGAATTACTGCATCGTCAAGGTTTACATCTTTTAAAAGAGGTCTTACATCAGATATTTTTATAGGTTGGTTAAATTTTATCTGGATAGAGGTTCCACCTGTAAAATCAAGTCCAAGATTAAATCCTTTTGTAAAGAATAAAGTTAAACTCATAACTAACAATAAAAAAGAAAATAGGTAGCCTAACTTTCTAATCTTTAGAAAATCTATGTTTGGAGCTTCAACTAAAAAGTTTCTCATTATTTATCTCCTTATATAGCATATTTAAAGTATTTTCTACCACCGATTGTAAAGTCAAGCATCATCTTAGTTAAAAACACAGCTGTAAAGAGGTTTATAAATGTCCCTAATGATAAAGTTGCGGCAAAACCTTTTAAAGGTGCATTTCCAAACTCTAAAAGGGCAAGAGCTGCTATTATAACTGTAATGTGAGAATCAAAGACAGCTCTAAAACCTCTTTTAAAACCTTCTTCTAATGCAACTCTCAGAGTTTTTCCTTTGTGTAGCTCCTCCTTTATTCTTTCAAAAATTACAACGTTTCCGTCAACTCCCATACCGATGTTTAGAATAATTCCAGCAATACCAGGTAGTGTTAAGGTAATATCAAACAGTAGCATAGTAACCCAAAGTAGCATTAGGTTAAAGATTAAAGCAATTACAGCTATAAAACCTGATAAAGCATATCTGTATATCATAAAAAGACCAACTAGTGTAAATGAAACTATACCTGCCATTAAAGTTTTGTCTATAGACTCTTTTCCTAATGTTGGACCAATAACACTTTCCTCTACTATACTAACAGGTGCTGGTAGGGCTCCTGCTCTTAAAACTACTGCAAGGTCGTTTGCTTCCTCTGTGGTAAATCTTCCAGTTATCTGCCCTGAAGATGTTATTCTTGACCTTATAACAGGAGCTGACATTACTTTACCGTCAAGGACTATGGCAAGTCTTTTACCTATCATCTTTTGAGTTGCTTCTCCAAAAATCTCAGCTCCTTCTGAAGTGAGTTCAAAGTTAACAGCAGGGTTTCCTCCTTGATCTAATGCAGTTCTTGCATCTTTTAACATCGCTCCAGTTATAACAGGCGTCTTTTTAACTAAAAACCACTCTTTCACAGATTGACCGTTAACAATCTCCTCTTGACCTTCAAGAAGCTCTAAGTCTTCTGGAATACCGTTTGGATACTTTTTAAGAAGCTCTTCTTTTGAATATGCAGAGTCTACAACTTCTTTTAGCTCAAGCTGAGCGGTTTTTCCTATTATTGCTTTGGCTCTTTCTAAGTCTATTACTCCTGGTATCTCTACCAATACTCTATCTTTTCCTTTCTGTGCTATGTTAGCAGATAAAGTTCCAAACTGGTCTATTCTGTTTCTTAATGTTTCTACAGCTTGTTTCATTGTTTGAGTTTTTATTCTATTTAGCTCCCAGTCTGTAAATTTAACAGTTAAGGTATCCTCTGAACTTTCAACTGTTAGTTGAGGAAATTCTTTCTTTAGGATTTCTTTTGCTTTATCTATTTTTGTAGGGTCTAAAAGGACGATTTTTAAACTGTCGTTTTCTGATTTTGAACTTAAAAGTTCTATGTTGTTTTCTTTAAATTTTTTTTCTATATCCTTAGCCACATTTAAGTACTGGTCTTTTATCACTTTGTCTATATCTACTTTAAGGGTTATACTTACCCCACCTTGCAGGTCTAAACCAAGTTTAGGCGATTTAGTCATCATAATATAAATAGACCCAGCTAAAACTAAAAAGATTACTAAAAGTTTTATTTTCGCATCAAGTTTCAAACTCAATCTCCTATTTTTTGATAATTTATTATTCTATCATAGATAGAGTTTTACCCGTAAAGTAAACTATAGTCAGGACTATAGACATTATTAAAATATGTTCAAATATTGCTTTATATGGATTTTCAGACCTTTCAATCGCAATTTTAAAACTGTAAATAGAAACTAAAAATATTCCCCAAATTATACTTATTAAAATTGCTATGTTTAAATTAAATAACAAAATTGGTAAGATAAAGCTAACTGTAATTATAAACTTAGATAAAAAAGTAGATAAGGTTGCAATCCAAATATGCTTTGATGATTTTGTTGTATCTGATTCCTCAGATAAATGAATTCCTAAAGCGTCAGATACTGAATCTGCTATTGCTATAGAGAGTATTCCACTTATAACCACAAATTTACTTTCCGTTGTAGCATATAAGCCTATTATCATTCCAAGGGTTGTTATTACTCCAGATGTTAATCCAAAACCAAAACCCTTAAAGATTGCTAACTTCAAAATTATCTCCAAAATGCTATAATACATAATCATAACAAATTTTACGGAGTTGTAATGGAAAACGTTTTTTTTGTTGGCAATTCTATCTTACAAAATTCCCTTACTAAAATAAGGGATAAAAATTTAAAACCATCTTTGGTAAGGAAGCATTTATCAATTATTGGAAAAATTTTACTAATAGAAGCCTTAAAAATTGAAGATATTAAATTAAAACAGGTAGAAACTTGGTTTACAATGGATAATTTTCCCGTTATAAACGAAGATGATTATGTAATAGTTCCAATCTTGAGAGCAGGATTGCCTATGATGGAAGGCTGTTTAGAAATATTAGAAGATGCTAAAGTTGGTTTTCTTGCAATTAAGAGAGATGAAGAAACTTTAGAAAGTAAAGTCTATTACGAAAGACTTCCAGATTTAAAAGATAAAAAAGTTATCATAACAGACCCAATGATAGCAACAGGAGGATCCCTTATAAAAGCCATAGAAATAATAAAGTCCAAAAATCCCAAAAAAATAATTTCTCTTAACGTTATAGCATCAAAAGAAGGAATAAAAAAAGTATCTAAGTTTAAAGATGTTCTTTTTTACATAGGAGCTGTAGACCCTATCCTTAACGATAAAGGTTATATAGTTCCTGGAATAGGAGACGCAGGGGATAGGTGTTTTAATACTTTATGATTATAAACATATTCTAAATTCTTTATATATTTGCAATTTTTTCAAAAAGAATCTATTTTTATACAAAAAATCCTTTTTAGGAGGTATGTATCATGGAACTTTATGTTTTGTTTTTAATTCTTTTTACTTTAGGTATGGTTGCTTACGTTGTCTACTTTGTTAAAAAATCAAAAGAAGAGTTATCTGGAAAAGTTGAAGAAATTTCTTGTAAGATTGATCCACTTGTTCAGAAAATTAGCGGCGAAAAGTATGTATGTAAAGATGATGCTATAGAAATTCAAACAGAGGAAAAGAAATAACTATTATGTCTTTTTACTCTATCATTGAAAGGTTGTTTTATTTGCCTTTCGATGATAGGTTTCTTTTTTAACTTAACTCAATTATGAAAGTATTTAAGTTATCTTGTATTTCTGCCTTTATTTTCCAGCCATACTTTCTACAGATATTTTTTACAATAGAAAGACCTAAACCTAAACCTTCTGTTGTGCCTGAAATGTCCTCTCTGTAAAACTTTTCAAAAATCTTTTTTATGTCTTTAATAGGTTTGCCAGTATTTGATATTGAGATTTTATCTCTTGATACTTTTATTATTATCTGCCCGTTTTTTACATTATATTTGATTGCGTTATCTATTAGGTTTGTAAAGCACACGTCCATATCTATTTTTTTTGCTTTTACTATTAAGTCTTCTTCTTTCTGGATTTGATAAGTTATTTGCTTTTCTTTTATCTTTAGTTCAAATTTTTTAAGAATGTCTTCAATTAAATTAGGCACGTTTATATCTTCTAACTCTTCTGCAGAAATCTCTCTTAAAGCATCAACATTTGAGACTATACTTTTGATGTAATCTAAATTTTTTTCAATTTGTTTTAGATTATTTTCTATGTTCTGGAAATTTTTTTGTTTCATAATGTAAAGATTTGTATTTATTACGGATATAGGCGTTTTCAAGTCATGAGATATAATGCTTAAAGTATTCTCTAAATTGTTTTTTTGCTGTTTTATAGGTTCAAGAAGTCTTCCTGACACAGAAAAGGCTAAAAATCCAGACAGTAAAATAACCGCTATTGAAGATAGTATTATAGAGTTTCTCAGCTTCTTAAGGTCTTCTTTAACCTTGTCTATGTTCTGTCCTATTACTATGTAGTATTCTTTTGATGATTTATGAAAATAACTTATTTGATAAAAACTTCCAATTACTTTGGTTCCTACGGCTGTATCTAAATTTGTTTTGTTAAAGTTGGAAAAATTATAGCTTATTCCATTTAAGTTATTTATACATAACTTTTTTTCTGTCTCAAATATGTACACGCATAAAAACGTTCCTTCTTCTAAGTTTGTCTGTAAAACTTTCTTAAAATCATCGTCTAAACTTGGTAAAATTTCAAAAAGTTTACTTTTTAACTTATCTTCTATCTCAACAAACTTTTGATTTTCATATATTAAGTAGATGGAAAAGGAAAGCATAAAAACGATTATAGATGATATAAGTATAAGAAAAAATGTTATTTTTATTCTTATTTTGTCTACTTCGTCTAATTTGCTAAAAAAATCAATCAATTCTGTAGCCTACTCCAGATATGGTTTTTATTATTTTCTTTTCTGGGTCAATCAGTTTCCTTAGAAGTTTCATATTTGATCTAAGTGTTTCATTTGTTGGTATTTCTGTTATTTCCCAACATTTTCCGTATAGCATTTCGTAAGTTACAACTCTACCTCTGTTTCTTAAAAGTTGTTCTAAAATACAGAAAAGTTTTGGAGTTAAATCAATTTCTTGCCCATTTTTCTTAACTTTTCTTGAAGATAGGTCTATCTCTAAATCATCTATCTTTACTATGTCTGTTTTTTCAGAAAAAGACCTTCTTACTACTGCCTTTATTCTTGCAAGAAGCTCTTCTACTTCAAAAGGTTTTGTTATGTAATCATCAGCTCCCAGTTCTAAGCCTTTTACTTTATCTTTTAGTTGGTCTTTTGCGGTAAGCATTATAACTGGCGTTTTTATGCCCTTTTCTCTTAGGATTTTCAGTAAAGCAAAACCATCAATATCTGGAAGCATAACATCAAGGATTATGACGTCATAGTATGAGTTTTGTAAAAAGTTTAGAGCTTCATCGGCATCAAAAGCTCCATCTACTATATAACTGTTAAGCTCTAAAATCTCTTTTAAAGAGGCGTTTAATCCTATGTTGTCTTCCACTAAAAGAACCTTCATACTTGTTAAACCTCTTTTAAATATTTTTTCTTAATATAAGATAAAGCCATTTCTTTACTTTCAAAATAGTCATTTAAATATTTTACAAAAACATCTTCTAATATTGTTTTAAACTCAGGAGAAGGCTTTAATCCAAGTTTTATAAGCTCCTCTCCTTTTATTAATGGATTTTTTTCTTTTTTTAGTAAGTCTATGATTACCTTAAATTTTTCACTGTCTAAAAATGATGTTAAAGCTGGTAAAAACTCCCTGTTGAAAGACTTTAATGTTTTATATATAGTGTACCTGTCCTGAGATTCTTCTATAGTTTTAAAAGCCGATAAAAATTCATTTAAGTATTTAGCTTCTTTGTCAAAGTGGTACTTTTTCAGCAGATTGTAAGCTATCTCTTCAGGATAGTTTGATAAAAGTGCATAAATGTAGTTAGAAGAAGGGAAATTTATGTTCAGCAGCTCCTTAAAAATTAAAAAGTTGTCTTGAAGTTTAACAAGTATTTTTTCTTTTTCTCTGTCTAAAGTTATTCCAAATAGTTTGTATAGAACTTTGTACTTATCCATTATTTTAAGTATGTCTAAAACTTTTTCTTCTTTAAAAGTAAGGTTTAACTCTAAGTTTATTCTTCCTGTAGGTGCAAAGTTTAGAAGGTCTTTTTCTACTGCGTGTTTTAAAAGATTTTCTGTTTTATTTTCTAACTTAAATCCAAGTCTTCCAGCAAACCTTAAAGCTCTTAAAATTCTTATAGGATCTTCTACAAAACTAAGTGTATGTAGTATCCTAATTCTTTTTTCTTTTATATCTACTAAACCGTTAAAGTAATCTATAAGTTTTCCAAAGTTTGAGTAAGTTATCTCTATTGCCAGTGTATTTATTGTAAAGTCTCTTCTGTAAAGGTCTTGAAAAAGGTCTGCTTTTTCTACCTTTGGGTATGATCCTGGTGAGTCGTACTCTTCTTTTCTTGCTGTTGCAAAGTCAAGTTTTAAACCGCTTGGAAAAACCATATTTCCTGTCATAAACTCTGGATAAACGTGATAAGTTAAGTTATTTTCTTTTGCATATTTTTTTATAAGCTCTACTGCAGAACCTTCCACTATTATATCTATATCTAAATTCTGTTTTCCTAAGACTATATCCCTTACAACGCCCCCTATTATAAAAGACCTATATCCTAACTTTTCTGAAAACTTTCCTATCTCTTTTAGTAAATCCAACACATATTTTGGAAAAAATCTTTTTAATCTCTCTGAGTAATTAACTGTTTTAACTTTTGAAGGTAAGTTAAATAAAGGCTTGTCTTCGTTTAAGCCTGCCAAAGTCTTTATAACATTTTTTTTGTATATAACTCCTTTGTAAAATCCTTTTTCTACAACTGGAAAAATTCCTATATCGTAGTTTGATACAACTTTAAGAAGCTGTAGAAAAGTTATGCTGGGACTTACAGTTATAAGCTCTTGTGCAAATGTAATTGCTTTTTCATTTTTTAAGCCGTGTTTTATAGCGTTGTTTACCGTCTTGTCTGTAAGGATTCCTGCATACTTTCCTGACTGTAAAACAACTACATACTTGAACCTATTTATAATTGACTTTACTTGGCTTAAACTTAAATCTGATTCTACAACAGGAAGGTCGTTTTTTATAAATTGGGATACTGGTTTGTCTTTACCTGTGATTAAGTACGTTAAAAAGTTTTTTATCTCGCCATAGTCAAAGCCTACAAGAGTGGTAGAAGCTGCAAAAGGATGTCCTCCCCCGTCAAGTTGAAACATTATTTTATTCACGTCTATATCTTTATCTTTTGACCTTGCTATGATGGTTTTTTTTGATTTTTGATTTACTACTAAAAAGTATGCATCAGCTTCTTCAAAAGGTCTTACGTACTTTAAAATCCAAGCAGTATCTTTGTTATACTTTTTAACAAGGTAGGATATTAAAACCTTTTTATTCTCCACAGGTAGGGCTTCAACATTTTTTATAATCTCTCTCAGTGCTTCTGTATCTTCTAACTCAAAAGTATCAGAAACAATGTATTTTAACTTAATTAAATCCAGTCCAACATTTAAAAGGTAACTGTAAGCCTTTAAATCTTTATTGGTAGTTCCTAAAAATTTAAATCCTCCAGTATCTTCGTATATTCCTAAAGCTAAGATTGTAGCATCTTCTTTGTCTATTTTTATCTTTTGCTTTTTTAACTTTTTTACGATAACAGAGGATAAAGAGCCAGTTTTGTAAAGATGGATTTTAACATTTTTTCTTTTTAAGTTTTTATTTGGGTGGTGGTCAAAGATTTCTATTGGAATGTCTAAATCTGGGATATTTTGACTGTCAACTATAAAAGCTTTATTTACTTTTGAAAAATCTACATCTTGTTTTTTTAAAACTTTATTTTTAACCTTTTCTTGAAAAATATCTAAAGTTTTTCTTACTTTATAATCATAACTGTTTGGAAGAAGTATGTAAGTATCTGGGGAAAGTAGCGTCAAACCGTAAGCAGATGAAAAAGCGTCTAAGTCTGACCCTTCATCTAAAATTACAACTTGCAAATTAATCTCCTAAGGTATATAATATTTATCTATTCAATGCCCAGGTGGCGAAACTGGCAGACGCGCTGTCTTGAGGGGACAGTGCCCGCAAGGGCGTGTGGGTTCAAATCCCACCCTGGGCATTTTCAAACTCACTCTCCAGCTACTGTTAACCCTTCAACAACTACAGAAGGACTTCCTACATTACCGTAAAATTTCAAATCATTTCCTACAAGGACAGCATTTTTAAGTATATCTAAAAAGTTTCCTGCTATTGTTATACCTCTTACAGATTTTAAAACTTCTCCTTTGTGGTATACAATGCCAGAAGCTCCCAAAGAAAACTCTCCTGATATTGGGTCAGCTGTGTGTAATCCCATAAGGTCTATTATGTATAAAACTTCATCAGCTTGGTTTAAAAATTCTGTTATACTGTCTTGCCCTGCTTCTATGTAAAAGTTTGTAATATCAACACTTGGAAGTGTTCTAAAATCTTTTCTTACAGCGTTTCCTGTAGAAGATTGTCCTGTTTTTTTAGCTGTGTATAGATTGTGTAAAAATCCTTTAAATACACCATTTTCAACTAAAACATTTTTTCTTTTTACTACACCTTCTCCATCGTAAGAAGATGAGTATAAACCTTTTGGATATCTTCCGTTGTCAACTATACTTATTTTTTGGCTGGCGATTTTTTCGTCTATTTTATCTTTAAATAGTGTTTTTCCTTTTATCAGTGCATCACCTGTAAAGGCGTAAGAGAAAGTAGATAACAGCTCTGTCATTGCGTGAGGTGCAAGTAAAATAGTCATTTTTTTCGTTGGAATAGTAGTTGCATTTAGTAAAGAAGTTGAATGGAATACAGCTTCTGAGGCTATCTCTTCTAAGTTTAAATCTCCTAAAAATCTTGTAGAGTTATAACTCCAAGCTATCTGTGAATCTCCGTTGTCTACCGCAACAGCTGAAACCATAGCGGTGTAGTAAGTTCCTTTTTCCTCTATTTTTATACCATTGGAGTTGATTAAAGTTTTGTAAACGATGTTTTCTATAAATGTGGAGCTTCTTACTGCCTTTATTCTTTTATCTTTTAGCTTTACTAACTTTTCCAATTCTATTGCCTTTTCTACCTTTTCTTCAAAAGGCAGGTTTACCGCTAATGTATCAAAATACTCTACTTTTTCTGTCTCTTGGAGTTTGTCAAGTAGATAGTTTCCTTCATCAGAAGATGTGATTTGAGACAGCTGTTTTGCTGATTCTATCGCTTCTTCTATAGCTTGGTCTTTAAATGAGGTAGAGTAGGCAAAACCTTGAGAGCCTCCATTTAAAACTCTGATACTAAAACCGCTGTCTTCTGCAGAAGATACTTTTTCTAACTTAAAGTCGTTTGACTCTGCTTTTAACTTTTTATTTTTTAAGTAAAAAATCTCCCACTGATAACCTTTTAACTTCTTTTCTGCTATATCTACAACTTTTTCAATCATACTTTTACCTCATCTTTTGTTTTAACTCTTTTGGAATTTTTATAACTCTTCTTGAATCTCTGTCTATACAGCAGTGTTTTGTCTGACCTTTTGCACATAGTGTATCGTTTACATAAACTTGATAATCAAACTTAAAAAAGTAATTGTCAGAATCTGATAATGAAAACTTTATATTGATAATATCTCCAAATTTAACAGGTTTTAAATACTCTACATTTAAAGACAGTAAGACAACATCTACGTTTAACTCTTCTCTAAGTTTTGGATAAGGAAATCCTATCTGGTCTAAATAATAGCCACGTGCTTCTTCAAAGTATCGGGGGTAGTTTGAGTGGTGAACTACCCCTTGAGCATCAGTTTCATAAAAGTTAATCTTACGAATATAATTAAATATCATTCCTCAAAAAACTCTTCTTCTCCTAAAAGGACTTCTGCGGTTCTTTTACAACCTTCTATAAATCCAAGAGTAAGGTCATCAAGTTGGATAGTCATACTTGGAACTTGGTCGTAGTTTTTGTTTTCAAAATCTTTTTCAGAAATAAATGCTATAGAAAAAGAGGATTTGTCTATTATAGAATCCCAAGACTCTCCATAAGGAAGAGTAAAGAATATCTCACTGTCTCCTATGTAAACTGTCATTAAGATGTATAACTCTTCATCTTCTTCGTCGTAATCAACGTCAACGTCTAACTCTACATTTTCACTTTGACTTTCAACAAGAGAGAGAAGGTGTTTGTCTGGTTCTACAAGTACAACAATTTCTCCTTCTTCTGTTTCTAAAATCTCATAAGGGTGATAGATGTTCTCCATTTCTAAACTCCTTTATTAAATTAGTTTTTTTGCCTCGTTTATTAATTTTTCTGTTGTTTTTAATGAAGGTGTTTCTGCGTATATTCTTAAAACAGGCTCAGTTCCAGAAGCTCTAAGTAGTAGCCAGCTGTCATCTTCAAAAATCAGTTTTACTCCATCGGTTGTATCTTTTTCTTTCACTCTTAGTCCTGCAAACTCTTTTACATCTTTTTCTTTGAAAGATTTTACTAAATCTAAGCCTTGGCTACCTTCTACTTTTAAGTCTTCTCTTTTGTAGTGTGCTTCTCCAAACTCTTTAAAAAGGTCTTTTATAATTTCGTTTAATGGTTTTCCATACAGCATTAACATCTCTAACATAAGCATTCCTGAGAGTACACCGTCTCTTTCTGGTATGTGAAATCCAAATCCGTATCCTCCTGATTCTTCTCCACCAAAAGCAACGGTTTCTTTTAACATAATATCAGCTACGTATTTGAATCCTACAGGAGTTTTGTGTATTTTTAAACCTTCTTTTTGAGCTATTCTGTCTGCTAAATAGGTGGTTGATACTGTTTTTACTATGCTACCTTTAAACTTTCTGTTCCTAACAGTATGTAAAAGTAAAAGAGCGTATAAAATCTGGGTGCTTACAAACTCTCCCGTTTCTGATACTATTCCTACCCTGTCAGAGTCTCCGTCGTTTGCTATTCCTAAGTCTGATTCTAAGGCTATGACTTTTGCTTTTAGTAAAGATAGGTTTTTATCTATAGGCTCTGGATGGTGTCCTCCAAAGTATGGGTCTTTAAAGTGGTTTATCTGGATAACATCTATAAAAGTATCTTCTAATAGTCTGTTGTATAAACCTATTGAAGTTGCAAACATTGGGTCGTGGATTACTTTTAACTCTTTTTGTTTGAATATAGAATAATCAAAGTAAGACTTTATTTTTTGTAGATAGTGGCTTGTAAGGTCTAAAAATTGAAAGTCTTTCTTTCCATTTAAAACAGCTGATTTTCCAAACCTGCTTTCAACGTCTTTTATTATATCTACAGTAGCAGGTCCTCCGTAGCTTCCTTTTATTTTATATCCGTTGTATTTATAACCGTTGTGGGAAGCTGTAATCATAACTCCTTCGTCAGCTTCCAGAGATTTTACAGCGTAAGACAAGGCTGGCGTTGTGCAATTTCCTTTTGATACAAACACTTCAAAACCGTTTGAAGAAAAAACTTCAGCAACGGATAAAGCAAAATCTTCAGACATAAATCTTGTATCATAACCTATAACTACTTTTTTTCCACCCCTTTCTTTTAGAGAGTCTGCTTGAGCTTGAGCGATTTTTTCTACTATATCAAAAGTGTAATCCTGTCCTATTATAGCTCTATAACCGTCAGTTCCAAACTTTATCATATTACTCCCTCTAAATTGTCTTTTTCTTTTGTTTTACAGAGTAGTATACATCATTAAGCAGTAGTTTTACAAGCTCAGCATAATCCTTTGCAAAGGTGTCAACTTCTTTATTTTCTATCATTACTCTCCACAAGTATGGATTGTTTCCAACTACTGCTGTTCCGTCTGGCAATGGAGATATGCTTAGGTTTACTATTACCAGAGGCACAACTGAAGGAGATAAAGTTTTAGCTTTTTCTATAAACTCTTTTGAGTATATTTGGACTAAGAAGTAATTTTCTTCTACTACGATTTCTCTAAACTCAAATTTATTTTTTTGACAAACATTCTTTAGCTCGTTAAAGTACTCTTGGGGAGTTATCTTAGGGTAGGCATACTCAATTAGAGCTTCCTGTCTTACTTTTCCAACTGAGAGCTGATAAACAAAAAGAAAGATAAAGATTAGAGTTGCAACTACTCCAAATCCAGTAAGGATTATAAAAGGGTAGTTAAGTGTTTTTTTTGTCTGGGTTTCCATTTTGTTCTTCCGTTTGTTTTTGTTTTTGCTTTTCTTCGTTATAGCTTGCCTTTATAGACAGACCCCAAAGCAAACCTACAATAATAACCATCCAAGTGAAAAAGATAATACCTGCAAGCTCAAACCAGCTACTTTCTGTTTCCATTTTATTACACCAGATAGATTAATAATCTCTTATTTTATCATATTATAAAAAACTTTTTGATATAATTTTGCATTAATTTACAACAGGTTGGAAAATGAAAATTATAAACGACTATCTAAAAAAATTACAAAATAAGTTAGATACTGGATTATCTACAGAGCATACTTTTAGAGAGGATTTTTCTAATCTTTTGCAAAGTTTAATTAAAGACAGCTCCATAACTATTATAAACCCACCCAAAAATACATAAAAGACAGATATGGCAGAACTTTATCATTAGAAGAATTTACCCATTACAATAAAATAATAAACGCACTTGTTAAAACAATAGAGATAATGGAAGAGATAGATTTAAGCTTAAGTTGAAGTAATATTCTCTTCCGTTGTTTTTACTTCTTTTCTTTTTAAACGGTGTTTTAAATTTATAACTTTTCTCTTTTTTAAATACATATTTTGTAATATAGTAAGTTAAAGCTAAGACAGCAAGTAGAACAGAGACTCCTATGTAATCTAAAAACTTTAACTGTGGAGCTTTAATTATTATCTCTCTAAGGAAGTATCTATTTATATTTATCTTTTAGACTCAACCTCTAACCTAAAAAATTAAAATTAAAAGGTGGGAATTAATCCCACCTTTCTTCTATTATTTTACCTCAATTTTAACCTCTTTTTCAGAAGTAGCTTTTGGTAGAGTTAACTTTACAACTCCATCTTGATATTCTGCTTTTGCATCTTCTACTTTCACGTCTGCTGGAAGAGGTATAACTCTTTCAAACTTACCGTAGAATCTTTCGCTTCTGTAGTAGTTTTCTTCTTTCTTCTCTTCTTCTTTCTTAACTTCTCCTCTGATTACAACTGCGTTGTCTTTTACTTTTACTTCAATGTCCTCTTTCTTAGCACCTGGAACCTCTGCTTCTATTATGATGCTGTTATCCTTTTCATAAACATCTACTCTTGGTTTCCAAGCTACCACTTCTGTTGTAACTTCTTGAGGCACAAACTCTTTCAAAAACTTGTTAATCTCGTTTTCAATTCTTGCAAGCTCTCTTAATGGTGAGATTGCAAATGCTGGTATTAATCTTCTGTCCATGTCCCTTACCTCCTGTTAAATTTTTTAATTAATATCAATATAAATATATAACCTTACTCCACTTTTGTCAAGGTTTTTTATAATAAAAAACTAAAGTTTAAAAACATAACCAACCTTAATATAAATATCCGTTAATGTTATAATATTTGCAATACTTTTGTATGTATTGGAGAAAAAAATGGAAGAAAGACTTTTAAAAGCTCACGGTTTAACATTAGAAGAATATAAAAGAATTTTACAGCTGATAGGTAGAGAGCCTAACGAAGTAGAGCTGGGCGTTTTTGGAGCTCTCTGGAGTGAACACTGTTCTTATAAATCTTCAAAACCATTTTTAAAAGTTTTTCCTATACAAGCTCCTTGGGTTATTCAAGGTCCTGGTGAAAATGCTGGAGTAGTTGAGATAGACGATAAATATGCAGTTGCATTTAAGATAGAGTCTCACAACCACCCTTCTTATATAGAGCCGTTCCACGGAGCTGCAACAGGTGTAGGTGGAATTATAAGAGATATTCTTTCAATGGGTGCAAGACCAATAGCTCTTTTTGACAGTTTAAGGTTTGGAGATATAAGAAAAGATGGTAGTAGAAAAGGAATAAAAGATACAAAACCAATAGTTAAAAGAGTAGTTGAGGGAATAGGATTTTACGGAAACTGTATAGGCGTTCCTACTGTAGGGGGAGAAGCTGTCTTTGATGAAGTTTACGCAGGAAATCCACTTGTAAACGCTTTTTGTTTAGGCATTTTAGAAAAAGACAAGATGTTTAGGGCAAGAGCTACTAAATTAGGTCAGAAGATGGTTATGGTAGGATCTTCTACAGGAAGAGATGGAATACACGGAGCAACTATGGCTTCTGCTGAGTTTAGCGAAGAAACAGAATCAAAAAGACCTAACGTTCAGATAGGAGACCCATTCTTTGGTAAAAGATTAATAGAATGTACATTGGAAGTAATGGATAAAGGTTTAATAGAAGGCTGTCAGGACTTTGGAGCTGCAGGGCTAGCAGGTTCTACCTCAGAGTTTGGTGCTAAATCTAATATGGGCGTTAGAGTTTATCTTGAAAACGTTCCTTTAAGGGAAGAAGGTATGACTCCATACGAGATTCTTCTATCAGAGTCCCAAGAAAGAATGCTATACGCAGTAAACGAAGAAAATGTTGAAGAAGTTTTAAAAATAGCTAAAAAACATGGGCTTGAAGCAGCTGTAATCGGAGAGACAACAGATACAGAAAGAATGGAAGTATTTTACAAAGGAGAAAAAGTTGCAGACTTGCCAATATCGGCCATTGTAGATGATGCTCCAGTTTACAACAGACCAAGAAAAGAACCTTCATACCTACTAGAAGTAAAATCCTTTAATCAAGATACACTACCACAACCTGATTTATTAGAAGCTGTTAAAAAAGTTTTATCTTCTCCAACAGTAGCTAAAAAATCTTGGATTTACTCCCAGTATGACCACGAAGTAGGGACTAATACTGTGTTTAAACCTGGACACGATGCAGCAGTTTTAAGGTTAAAATGGGCTGTTAGACCAGAAGTAAAAACTCAGAAAGGTATTGCAATATCTTCTGATGGAAATGGAAAGTACGTATATTTAGAGCCTTACGAAGGTGGTAAAAGGGTTGTAGCGGAAGCTGTTAGAAATATATATATCACAGGGGCTAAACCACTTGCAATAACAGACTGTTTAAACTGGGGAAATCCTGAAAATCCTGAAATTATGTGGCAGTTTGAGCAGGCTACTAAAGGAATGGCTGATGCCTGCAAAACCTTAAACGTGCCTGTTATAAGTGGAAACGTATCTTTATATAACGAAACAGTTTTATCAGATAAAAGAATAAACATATACCCAACTCCTATAGTCGTTGCAGTAGGAGTTTTAGACAAAGCGGAAGAAGCTATCCCATCTTTCTACGAAAAAGAAGGAGATTTAATAGCTTTAGTTGGAAAGGTTGACGAGAAACCAAACATAGCAGGAAGTGAATACTTACAGGAAGTTTTTGGCATAGTTGCTGGAGATATTGGAAAGATTGACTTACAAACAGAGTTAAAACTTATGGAGTTTATACACAAAGGTAAAACTTTAATAAAGTCAGCTCACGATGTATCAGACGGCGGTCTTATAACTGCACTTTTAGAGTCTGCTTTTAAAGAAGAACAGACTTTAGGATTAGATATTGACCTACAAACATCTTACAGACCAGACTTTGAACTTTTTGACCAGCTTAGATCTATAGTTGTAATATCGTTTGAAGAAAAAGATTTAGAAAAATTACAAACATTAGCAAAAGAAATAGGCATAGGTTTTAAAGTTGTAGGAAAAATTAGACAGGAAGATAAACTAACAGTTAAAATAAACGATAAAGAAGTTATAAACACATCTATAACTGATCTTAGGAAACTTTATGAAAACAGTTTAGGAGAGTTATTAAAATAAATGTCAGAACCAAGGATAAAACATTACTTAATAAATGAGAAGTACGAAGACCCGGGAATTGTTATAGAGATACCATCTCTTAACGAATACTTACTTTTTGATATAGGAAACATATACAAGTTAGACAGAGATTTAGTAAGGCGGATAAACAAGATTTTTATAACCCATACCCACATGGACCACTTTATTGGTTTTGACTTTATGTTAAGAAATAAACTAGGAAGACCTCAAACAGTTGAGATTTTTGGAATAGACCCACTATCTCACAACGTGTACTCAAAACTTCAAGGCTATACGTGGAATTTAGTTGAGTTTGAACCTGAGATAATTTTTAAAGTCAAATCCCTTAAAGAAGATTTATACGAGTACTACGAATTTAACATAAAAAGAAAGTTTGCAAAAGATTTTATAAAAGAAGAAAAAGCAGAAAATAACATAATCTACGAAAATGAACATTACAGGGTAAAGTACGCAGTTTTAGACCACAAAATAAAAGTTATGGGATACTCTTTTGAGTACAAAGATAAGCTTTATCTAAAAAAAGAAAAAGTCCAAGAGCTCCCATTAAAGGGAAAAGAGATAGGAGAGTTTAAGAACTGGCTTTCTGATGAGAAGAATAAAGGTAAAACTTATAAAATAGGAGATAAAGAGTACGACTATGATTACTTAAAACAAGAGTATAGCTACATTCAAAAAGGAATAAAAATATCATACATTACAGACGTTTTATACAGTCCTAAAAACAGAAAAAAGATAGTTGAGCTTGTAAAAGACTCGGATTATCTTTACTGTGAAGCTGTATTTTTAGAAAGAGATAAAGACCAAGCGGAGAAGGTTTACCACTTGACTACTACCCAAACAGCTGAGATTGCAAACACTGCAAATGTAAAAAACCTTATAGTGTTTCACTTTTCCAGAAGGTATGGCAAAAATAAAGATTTAGTTTTAGATGAGATAAGAAAGTACTTTCCTAATGTTTCGTAATTTTTTATACCCTTTTAGTTTAATATACGGTAGTTTAGCTTTTTTAAGAAGATTTTTATATGAAAAAAATATTTTAAAGAAAAGACAGCTCCCAAAAAAAGTTATATCCGTAGGCAATCTATCTGTTGGTGGAAGTGGTAAAACACCCCTAACCATAGAAATTGCCCACTATCTAAAATCAAAAGGTCTAAATCCTGTAATACTTTCAAGAGGTTATAAAAGAAAAAGTAAAGAACCAATTTTATTCTGTGATAAAAACAAAGATTGGAAAGCGTGCGGAGATGAACCTTTTTTAATGGTAAAAAAAGGACTTAAAGTAGTCATAGGTAAAGATAGATACAAGTCTGGATTGGAGTATTTAAAAAAATACCCTGTAGATGTTTTCATACTTGACGATGGATTTCAACACTTTCAGCTCCACAGAGACTTAAATATTCTATTGATAGATGCAACAAAACCTTTCTGGGAAGACAGATTACTACCAGCAGGCAATTTAAGAGAGCCAAAAAGTTTTTACAAATTTGCAGACTGCTTTGTTGTAAACAGATTCAGTCAAGTAAAAGAAAAAGAGGAGTTTTTAAGTATTTTAAAAACATACAATAAACCTTTTTTTATAACTCAAGAGAGCTTCCCGCATCTTATTGATACACAAGGAAACTACAAAGAACTCTCTTACTTAAAAGACAAATCTGTGATTGTTTTTTCAGGACTTGGAAATAATAAACAGTTTTTTGTAGCTTTAGAGAATCTGTCAAAAGAGTATGGATTTTTTATAGAAAGGTTTATTTCACTACCAGACCATTACGATTATGAAGAGTTTAAAGTAGATACGGATAAAACATATCTAACAACAGAAAAAGATATAATAAAATTACCTAAATTTAAAAATGTTTTAGCCTTAAGTTATAAGTTAACTTTACCGAAAGAGTTTTATAACTTTATGGAAGAAATGCTATGGAAACAAAAAACCCATTAGATGTAATCTTAAAACTTGTTTTAAAAGGTGAGATAGACCCTTGGAACATAGACATTACAGTTTTGGCAGATAAGTTTTTACAAGAAATTAAAAATATGTACATTCCAGATTTAATAACAGCTTCTAAAGTTTTAGTCGTTGCAGCTTTACTACTGAAGATGAAAGCAGAAACCTTAGACCAGCAAGAAGAAAATCAAAATGTTAGCAGAAAAAGATTATTTGGTATAAAAAGATTTTATACAATAGAAGAGATAGCCCATATCCTTAAAGAGTATGTATCACCGCCAATAGAAACAAAACCTAAAAAAGAAAGAAAGCCATACGAAAGAAAAAACTCAGTAAAAAAACAAAATACATTTGATTATAAACTTGCAAAAGCAGTTTTAGAAGATGCAATAAAGTACTTAGAAGAAGAGTTAAAACAGGTTGAAGAAGTAATAAAATTTTCCCAGCTTAATTATCCAAACAAACCTCAAGCATTTGTAGCCCTTTTATTTTTAAATCACGATAATAAAATCAATCTTTATCAAGAAGAACCTTACGAAGAAATTTACATAGAGCCAGTCCAAGTGTATAATTATACTTATGATTAGAATCTTTTATAAAGAAGGCTTAATTATTCGGTCTTACCAGTGCAAAGATTTAAAGCCTATTGAAGATAAATCTCCGCTTCTTTGGATAGATATTTATAACCCTTCGCAAGAAGAAATAAACTGGGTAGTAGAAAACTTTAAAGTAGAGTTTCCATCTATTCAAGAAAGGGAAGACATAGAGATAAGTTCAAGATACTGGGAAGAAGAAGACAGTATAACGATAAACACTTTTTTTCTTATAAGAGATGGAGAAAACGCATTTAATGAAACAGTCTCATTTATCATAAAAGATAATTTTATAATAACTGTTAGATACAGAGAGTTAAAAACCTTTAGTGAGTTTGCAAGAAGACTTATGACAAATCCCAGTGTATATAAAACAGGCTATCACGTTTTTTCTTCTATTTTGGAGATAAAGATAGCGTCAGACTCTGACGTTTTAGAAAATGTATCTAAAGAGATATCAAAGTTAGGAAAGGTAGTTTCATCTGGAAATCTTGATGTAACAGAAACGGTTTTTGAGTCAATCTCTTACTATGAAGATTTAAATATGACTATAAGAGAGTCTTTAATTGACAAACAGAGGGTTTTATCATCTATACTAAAAAGCTATAAACTTCCTTCAGACGTAAGGGAAGAGATAAGGATACTTATAAAAGACGTAAACTCACTTATAGATTATACAAAGTTTAACTTTGAGAGGTTAAACTATTTACAAAACACATTTTTGGGACTTTTAAATATAGAACAGAACAAAGTTATAAAGATATTTACAGTTATTACAACTATTTTTATTCCACCTACATTAATAGCAAGTATATATGGAATGAACTTTGAGAACATACCTGAGCTTCACTGGAAGTATGGTTATTATTTCTCTCTACTTTTGATGGTTTTAACTGCAACAGTGCCATTATACTTCTTTAAAAAGAGAGGTTGGCTATGATTAAATTAAAACTTATGCTACTTTTCTTAGCAACGTTAATATTTTCATTTTTAATTATTTTAGGTTTATCAGTGATTAACTTTGTTTATAAAAATGAAATCATAACAGAGAAAGCAGACTTTTTTAAGGCGGTTTGGGTTGTAATATCTACCACTTTATACAGTAGTGCTATCATTTTTATACTAAGAATAAAGGAAAAACAGGCAGGAATTGTAGAAAAGTTTATAGAAGAAGAAAAGCAAAAAGCAAAAAATCTTTACACAGAAAAGGATTTTATTATAAACAGAAGAATAACGTTAGCTTATGGAATAACACTTTTATTTTTATTCTTTGCTGTCTTAGTATCTGAGCTTTTAAGCTTTTTCTTTGATGAAGGTTTGCTATCTCCTGTCCAGCTTGCTTTTCATACTTCAGCTTTTATTGGCTATGTTGCTACATTTAGATACGTTTATAAAAATCAAGACTACATAGAATATAAAAGTAGAGACTTTATAAAAAAGCAAGTAAAGGAAGATGAGTCTATTTCTTAAATTTAGCCTTTCCTAAAACTGCTAAAAAACTTGTAAAGTCTTTTGCAATAGCAAATCTTGGAATTTTGTGTAAATCTGTATTTTCTTTAATACTCTTTTTTTCTGTCGTAAAAGCAGTATCAAAAAAGTTTTTTGTTATCTCTACCAAAGTCTCATCGTAATGTCCAAATGGATAAGCAAAATGTCTTATTTTTATACCAAGTAAATTTTTAAGTTCTTCTTTTGATTGTTTTAACTCTTTATAAACTCTGTTTTTTCTTTCTTCTTTAGATTCTGTCTCTACTAAACTGCTAAAATTTTCTTTTAGTCTTTGTTTTAAAAGCTCTTTCCAGTTTTTTTGTTTGAAAAAGGATTTATCCAAAGATTTTATGTACTCTTTAACTTCTTTTTTTAAGAAAGACCTTTCTACCGCAAGGTTGTTTAAAGATGGAAAGATTGGAAAACCAAGTTGAGGCTCTTCTTCGTAAGCATACAGGAAGCTCCAGTGTCCGTTTTTTCCATCGTAAAAATCTATAACCTCATCCGAGTAGAAAACTCTACTGTGGATAGAAGCATGACCTCCAATATCAAACACATCACTCATCTGTTTTAACTCTTGCACTGTTAAAAAATCTTGACTATATCCATATCTTAGATACTCTGAGTTAGCATCTGCCATAGTTTTAGCTTGGTGGAGCTGATTAAAACTTACTTTTCCTTCCCAGTAATCAAAAAGAGTAGGTCTTACAGTGTCTTTTTTTATAAGCCTTGATACTATTGGAAAAATAGTAGCTTTTAAACCGTGTTTCTTTAAAATAGGGTAGGCATATACAAAGTTATCTGCATAACCATCGTCAAAAGTGATAGCTACAGAAGGTTTATCTGGAGTTTTTCCAGATTTGATATAATCGTAAACGTCGTCAAGGGTTATAATATTGTAGAAAGATTTTAGTATTTTAACTTCTCTTTCAAAAGTTTTGTAGTAAACGTCAAATCCCCATCTTGGAAGGATTTTGTGGTAATAAATTACAAACAGCTCAGCCATTGGTAAGCTCTTTAAAAAGTTTTATGTACTTTTGCGCTGTATTCTCAATAGAGTAGTTTGTGGCAGTTTCAACAGCTCTTTTTGATATAGTTTCATATTCTTGTGAAGATAGGTTTAACATTCTTTCCATCTTTTTTCCCAATCCTTCTACATCTCCTACTTCTACGGCAAAACCGTTATAACCGTCTTTTAAATACTCTCCTATTCCTCCAGCTAAGGTTGACAGACAAACTTTTCCTGTCGCCATAGCTTGAAGCAATGCTCCTGCAATACCTTCTAAGTTTGAAGATAAAACAAAATAATCACTTGCATTAAGTAAATCTGGAACATCATTTCTAAATCCAAGTCCTAACACTTTATCTTTTACTCCAAACTTTTCTGCATACTCTAAAGCATACTTTTCAGTATCTAAACCAACAAGTAAAAGTAAACAGTTATCACATTTTAACATAGAAAATGCCTGTATTAACTTATCCTGTGCTTTTACTTGTAGTTGCCAGTTTGCTACGTTTATAAATATTTTGTAATCTTTTGGTAGGTTTAGCTTTTCTCTTAGTTTTAACTTTTCTTCTGGAAGAGGTTTAAACCTTTCTAAATCTATACCGCTTTCAATAACTACAAGTTTTTCAGGGAAAAAGTTATTTTCTTTTAACAAATCTGCCACTTGCTTTGAAACTACTACAATTTTATCAGCTTTTGAATACTTTAGATGTTTTGAGATAAAAGAAGGCACTCTTCCAGACCTTCTTACAGCTATTAGTTTTGGTTTTTGTTTTAAAAAAAGATAAGCTATATTTACATAATCCATAGCTTTTGGTGAATTTGCAACGACTATGTCAAAATTATTATTTTTTATTATCTCTATTAATCTTTTGTAGTTAAACCATCTATATCTTGCATTTGGTTTGTTTTCTTCAAAAAAGTGTATTGGAATATTGTAAGGTTTTAATTTTTCTATCATCTGAGTATATTCAAAGTTAAGGGCTATATGGACATCTATACCTAACTTTTTCAGCTCCCTTGTAGTTAGGTAAACCTGCTCCTTTGTCCCACCCCAGCCTGTTCCGTCAACAACTTGTAAAACTTTCAACTTATGCTTACTCTACCACTATATCGTTTAAAGTATTTGCAAATATAACTTTTTTCTGTATTTCTTTTAATCTGTTAACGTCAGATATAGTATTTAACTTATCTTTAAAATCATTTGGAACTGAACCAAATTTTAACTCCACTGTATAGAGTATACTTTCTCTTAAACCTTCAATAATACCTCTTTGTAGTCCTTCCATCTTCCATTTTTCTGTTAGTGTCATCATTTTTTCTTCACCTCCTATCTCTTCCCATCACCATCTTAAAAAACAAGTCGTTAGGTTGTTTTTCTATAGACAACTTTTTACCTTTTAGTAATTTTTTACGTAATCTCTGTACTCTTGGATTCTATTTTTTATTTCAATCCAGTTGTCGTTGCCAAACTTTTCAAGTATTTCTCTTGCAAGAACAAAAGCAAGCATACTTTCCGCTACAACTGCAGCTGCTGGGACTGCTGTAATATCAGATCTTTCTTTTGCAGCATCAAAAGGCTCTTTAGTTATTACGTTTACAGACTTTAAAGACTTTTGTCTCATTAATGTAGGAATAGGTTTCATAGCAGCTCTTACTATTATAGGCATTCCATTTGTCATACCACCTTCAAGTCCACCAGCTCTGTTTGTCTCCCTGTAAAATCCTCTTTCTTTATCCCAGAATATCTCATCGTGGGCGTTGTATCCAGTTGTATATGCAAGGTTAAAACCTTCACCTATTTCTACACCTTTAATCGCCTGAATACTCATTATAGCCTGTGCAATGATACCGTCTAATCTTCTGTCCCACTGAGAGTAGCTTCCAAGTCCTACTGGAACGTTTAAAGCGTATACTTCAAAAACACCTCCTAAACTCTCTCCTTCTTCTTTCATTTTGTCTATGTATTCTTTAAATTCTTCATCTTTCCCTAAAACAGGTATTCTAACTTCTGATTTTTCTGCATTTTCAAATCTTTCTTCGTAGGATAGGTTTTTTATATCTTTTTTATCTATCTTTTTTTCTCCTATAGATAAAACGTAGCTACCTATTTTTATTCCTATATCTTCAAGTAGGATTTTACACAGAGCTCCTACTGCTACTCTTGTAGTAGTCTCTCTTGCAGAAGCTCTCTCTAAGACGTTTCTAAGGTCATAAAAACCGTATTTTATACCTCCAACAAGGTCTGCGTGTCCAGGTCTTGGTTCCAAAATCTGTTTTTTATCTGTAGGCTGTCCTTCTATTGACATAATATCTGTCCAGTTTTCCCAGTCTTTGTTTTTTATCATAAGGGTTATAGGAGTTCCCAGTGTTATACCAAACCTTACACCTGATAGAATCTCTACAGTATCCTTTTCTATTTTCATTCTACCGCCACGACCGTACCCTTTTTGCCTTCTTGCAAGTTCGTGGTTTATTCTATCTGAAGACACTTTAACGTTTGATGGATAACCTTCCACTATTGCAGTTAAGGCTGGTCCGTGAGATTCTCCAGCATTTAAAAATCTAAGCATAATACCTCCGATTAAGTATAGAGTATAGCTATATTATAGCAAGGTTTTATATTTATTGATAGCAAATGTATAAGTTCTATACATCGTGAACACCTACACCTAAAAAATTTTATCACATTTTTTAAGCATGTCTGCAGGAGTTTTATATCCTAAAGAACAAT